>JBIKQC010000010.1:0-23645 GCA_044349855.1 Saprospira sp. | reverse complement strand
TATAGAGCCCGGCGCAGTTATCGGAAATCATGTAACTATCGGCAAAAACTGTCTCATCAGAGCCAATGCAGTGATCTGCGATTATACCCAAATTGGCAATCATGTGGAAATTTTTTCCAACTCAGTAATTGGCAGCAATGCTTTTTATTATCATCAGAGTGCCGACAAGTCTTACGAACCCTGGCATTCCATCGGCCGCGTAGTCATAGAAGATTATGTCCGCATTGGTGCCTGTTGCTCGGTAGACCGAGGTGTTTCCGGAGATACGGTTATCGGGCAGGGTACAAAAATTGATGATCAGGTACATGTGGGGCATGGCGTTGTCATCGGCAAACATTGTATTATTGCCGCACAGTCGGGCATTGCCGGCAAAACAATAATTCAGGATTATGTAACTATATATGGTCAGGCCGGAATTTCCAAAGGTTTAGTGATTGGAGAAGGTGCTATTATCCTGGCTCAAACAGGCGTTTCCAAATCAATCCCCGGCGGCGGTAAGCGCTATATGGGCTCTCCTGCAGCCGATGCGCTTCAGACATTCAAGGAAATGGCTGCGCTGCGCCGACTGCCTGAATTGATGAAGAAATTTGACAAGATTTCGCACCTCTTTATCGATGAAGATAAAGTAGATCCTAAGTAATTGATGAAATTCCAACATTGTAAAAACCGACTTGCAGCGTATCAATTCTTATAAAAGTAAATTAAATAGCATAAGGGCTTTTTAAAAATTGCTAGTGTAAAATCCGCTGTTTGTAGAGCTCGCTTTGCTCGGTTCCGAAGGAACCGAACGAAGTGAGCTCTATAAACTAATCCGTTTTTAGAAAAATTTATTTTTATAAATCAGTGAACCGAGGCAATGCCGAGCTCCTCGAAAATACGTGTTTTATTTGTGTGTCCGATTCATCGGATCCGTGTTTAAATAGCTCGCTTTGCTCGGTTCAGCCAACCCAGTTATATTACAATATGATCTGCAATATTGGTTTACTATTTATCGAATTGTAACACTAGTGTAGTAATTCATTGATTAATAAACTATTAATTTAAAAAATTTCAGCTCCAACGGAGCGATTTAAATTAATAATCAATATAAATTTACGATTCGAGTAACGCTGCCGCGGGCTTTTTTTACTTTTGTCTTGATCTCGTCAAAAATGACGAGAACAAAAAATCAAGTCGGAACCAATGCATTTTTGGGGGTGTAGGGTCGAACGGCCGTTCGATCCTACACCCCCAAAACCAGAATCGGCCAAATTTTCCTTTTGCCTTAAAGTGCCTGCTTTCTTTGAATTTTCAGGCTTAGATCTGATACTAAAAAGGCCGCTTCTATATGCTGGTGCTTCCGACAAATGGACAAGGTGTCTTCGACGATTTTTATTTATGTTTTTGATGCCCTAATTGGGCTTTAAACGAAGGAACATGAATGACACTAGCGGTTCTTTGCGGTTCTAATTGTAAGCCCGGATATTTGTTTTTGCTAATGGAACGCAGGCAATGCACAAACTGTTATTGAACTAAATCCCTGTGCTCATGGCATTTCCGCTCAACATCAAGATTCAAAAAAAACACCGTTGGCTTTGGTTGGGCACTGCGGCATTGCTTTTGCGCATTATCTACGGCATTTTTCCTACTTTTTGCGAATACAGTTATTCCCGGGGTTTCTTTTTGGGAATACGTTTGATTGTAGATAATACCTGGGGGCATTTTATGCCCTTTGCCATGTTCTATGTCTTTTTTTTAACGATTGGAATATGGGCTGTATGGGCATTGAGAAAGGAATATCTTAGCCGCGATGCCAATCGAAGCTGGAAGAAATGGAGTGGCAAAGCTTTGTTGAATTTCGGCAACTTTCTCGGTGCCGTTGTATTTTTCTTTATGGTATTTTGGGGTTTTAATTATGCCCGAATCCCCTTGGAAGATCAGATGGGCCTTGATGCGAGAAAGCTTTATATGGAAGAACTGCGCGCCGAAGCCGATTATTTCTCTACCCGCACAGCAGCAGCAAGAGCAGAAATCCCCGGAATCGATACTTTTGAAGTTACGGCAAAGCATTTTCCCGAAGATCTGGAAACGGAGATGCGCAATTGTCTGGTGCTGGTATTGAAAGAATTGGGTTATCCCACTGTCGGTAAAGTGCGCGGCAGACAGCTTTATCCCGGACTTTTATACGGTTTCAATTCTTCGGGGGTTTATTGGCCTTTTACCGGTGAAGGACATATAGAATCGGCCCTGCACATATTGCAGAAGCCATTTACGATGGCACATGAAATGTCGCACGGATACGGCTTTGGCGATGAAGGAACCTGCAATTTTTTGGGTTATCTGGCCTGTCTGAAGTCAAAATATCCCGCAATCCGTTATTCCGGATATTTAAACTGCTGGCGTTATGTATTCAGCGAGGTGGATGACGAATATTATCTGCAAAACCGTCCGCTAATAGACCGCGGTATGTTCAATGACCTTGAAGCGATTCACCGCGAAATGAAAAAATATTTTGAGTTTTTACCGGGGTTGCAGGAATTGGCCTATGAAGCCTATCTGAAAATGCAGGGCATCGAGGACGGTCTGCAAAATTATGACCGTATGATTCTTATGGTCGCAGCCTTAAGGAGAAAAGAGATCAGATAAATAGAAAATCCAAAAAATCTTTTTTTTTGAACAATTGTTACTATATTTGATAACACAAAAATTAAAATAATGAAAGCTATAACTTCAATCACAGTTGCTGCAATGCTCCTTTTTTCGCTCAGCTCCTGTCAGAAAGACGGACTTATTAATCTGAAAAAGGTTCCGGAAAACGTCAAATCAGCATTCAACAGCAATTACAGCAATGCTGAAGATGTAGAATGGTACCGCAACGGCGATACTTACAGCGCCGAATTTGAGGAAAACGGACAGGAAATTGAAGTCACTATGAACGAAAACGGTCAGATTATTGAAATTGAAAGCGAAATAGCATTATCTGAATTGCCTGCAGCGGCAACAGCCTATATTGCAGCAAATTATCCAAATGCCGAAATCGAAGAGGCAGAAAGAATTGAACATCCTTTGCAAAATGCAGATATTCAAAATATGCTTTTTTCTGTAGAGATTGAAACAGAAGATGAAGATGATGAGGAAGAGTTAGAGCTGCTTTTTGATGCAGCAGGAAATTTCCTTTCGATTGAACAGGATGAAGATGAAGATTAGGTCTTAAAAAATAGCAAATCCTCCATTCGAAAGATGGGGGATTTTTTTTTAAGGTCCTTAAACCCAAATCCGTCTAACTTAGTGTTTATATATTTTTTAGAGTATTGATTTTGAAAAAAAACTAAAAAGTTAGCAAAATAAATTCTATGAGCCAATACCATCGCTATATTCTGGGTTAAATGAAAATGTTTTGCTTAGAGATATCCTAATTTTATGCAAATTTTCAAAATTAGTACGATATTGGATAGTGTACTGTCATATCAATAATACAACAAAAAATAAATGAACAGATATATAACATTTTTTCTTTTTTCCCTCTTGACTTTCAGCCTGCATGCGCAGGTTGAGGAGAAAAAAGACACGAATAGAACCAAAGAGGGTGAGTATTACAGTACCACTACTATTGACGGAAAGGTAATACCTATCCTAATTATCGATGGAGACACGCTGCCCACGATCAATGCACCTGATGTAACAATCTCCCGCAAGCGCGATTTTGAAAGTCGGGAGGAGCGAAAGCGCTATCATCAGTGGCGCAGACATGCTGCAAAGGTCTATCCTTATGCCCTGGAGGCAGTCCGTTTATACCGTCAGATTGAAAAAGAGACGGCAGAAATGAAAAAGGGCAAGCGGAAGAAGTACACCAAGAATATGGAAAAGGATCTGAAACCCCAATATGAGGCGGAATTGAAGGCACTGACCAAGTCGCAGGGTTATATCCTTATCAAAATGGTGGAACGTGAACTCGAACAGCCTTTTTATAAAGTAATCACGACAATACGCGGTGGTTGGGATGCTGTAAAATGGCAGGCTATGGGTAAAATGTATGGCTATGACCTGAAAAAAGGCTACAACCCAAAAGATGATGAAATTTTGGAAATGATCCTTTATGATTTGGACCTTAGCTACGAATATGATATGTACAAGACCGATTTGAAAAAGAAAACGCCATAAATGCCTAATGAAGATCAAATAAATTTTTACCGCAAAAATGATTTACCTGATCTATATTTGAGATTTCGCAAAGGATGCAAAGCAATCTAGTGTTTCGTTAATTGTATTATTGCGTATTTTGTTCCTGCAGATTTTCACTGATAATTTTCCCGGTTTGCAGCCCCATCGGGGCGACATTTTTGTAGCAGAAGGCGAAAAAAAATGAATAGAACTCCGTAGGAGTGGCATTTAAAATAAATTTGTTCAAAAAAATGGTTAATAAATAAAATGTCACCCCTACAGGGTTCTTTTCCTTCGCAGCTTTCGCTGCTACAAAAATATCGCTCCTCTGGAGCTGTATGTGGACTAGGTAATTTGTGCTTTGCTGTTTGTATTACGCCTGTAAAATGATATATTGCCAAATGGTAATATAGAAAAGTTTTTCACGTCAAATCAAAGATAACACAACATTAGATCACCAATAATAAATCGTCCCGATAACTGTGAAATTATCGGGACGATTTTTTTATCCAAAAAAACTACTAAATACCTAAGGCCTCCAATACAGCATCATCAGCAGGTTGTACTGTTGGAGCAATAACTTTGATCAACATTCCGGCCTCATCGAAGATATATTTTTGGAAATTCCATTTCACTTCCGAATCCTCCAAACCGTTTAGGGCTTTTTGGGTAGCAAATTGGTAAAGTTCATGCATGTCATCACCCTTTACCGAGATTTTAGTGGTCATGGGAAAACTCACGCCATATTTCAGGCTGCAAAACTGCTCAATCTGTTCGTCACTGCCGGGTTCCTGAGTACCAAAATTATTGGCCGGACAGCCAACAATTACGATTTTGTCCTTGTATGCCTCGTACATTTCCTGCAGCTGAGTGTACTGTGGTGTCAGTCCGCACTCGGAAGCTACGTTGACGAGCATAATTTTTTTACCTTTGAAATCGGCAAAATTGACAGTTCCGCCTTTCAGGCCCTGAAATTGAAACTCATGTATACTTTTCATAGTTTTTTATTTTGTACGTAATAATACAGAAAACAACAGCTTCTTTTGTTAATTGTTTTGAAAAATGCAGTAGGCTTTTGAGATAAATAAAAAAGGTTTTATATTTTTAAACCATAAGCGCTCGAACCTATCATTAAAATCGTTTTGTTAAATTTTAAACTTGCGGTAACATTTTAAAAATAGGTGACATCAACGGCATGTTCTAACTATTTTTTTAATTTATCCATAAAAATCTAACTAATGAAAACTGTAAAAGATTTTGTAGACGAAGCATTTGCCAATAAATTTAAGGTAGAGGCACTCGATGGCGGCATTTATATTATCGATTATCCACTTTCTTATCAGGAGGGAACTCGTTTCCAAAGAGTTTTTGTGAGAGATCGCAATGATGATCCCACAAAAAAACAGTCCTATTTCATCAACAGTTATATCTGCGATATTACCCCTGCAATTGATCTTGCACAGGTATTGCGCGAAGCTAATTTTGGTCGTTTGACAACGCCTTGCATCAAAAAGATTTCTGATGAAAAAGGCGGCGAAAAAGAATCCCTTTATACACAAACTACTATTCCGTGCAATTATATAAATGATGACTATAAAGAATTTATGGCCATCGTTTTTGAATGTGCTGCTAATGCAGATTACCTTGAAAAATTGTTCCTGAAAGAAGACATTTCTTAATTCAAAGTAATTGATATCTAAAATCCCCTGTCTCGAAAAAAGGTAGGGGATTTTTAATTTAAACCATTCTTTTATAATAACTTATCAATAATGTGACGCAGACAATCAGAAAAATATTCATTACAGCAAAAGTGTAAACAATTCCATGTCCTTTGTGGAAAAATGGCAAAGCAAAAATTGACAACAGCACTATTCTAAGCAAGATATTCAAAAGACTAAAAATACTATTGGCTCTGCCTGCAAACTGATTGGGAATTACTTTAAATAAATGTGAAACCCGTATTACCCTTATTCCGGCATTGGTCAAACCTAGGAGAAAACTCATGGCCCAGAATATCCAAACCGATTTAAAACTGACGAGTAGACTATATTCCAAAATTGTAATAAGCGTGAGTATAACAATAGCCCAAATTGCCGTCGATTTTTTGAAAAGCATTTGTATAGCCAATCCCGCAAATACAGCCCCAAGCGAGTAAAAGAGTTCCGATATTGCAAAAATACTGCTTTCGGCACCCGCGACAGGTTGCAGGTGATTTTTTACATAAGCTGGCGACAATTCAAAGACATGCAGCAGCACCGTAATGAAAACTGCTTGTGTAAATACGCCAAACAAAAAGATATAAGGCTCGGAACGAAGGTATTGCATACCTAGCTTTAGCCTTTGTAGTATTGTCCCGCTTTCAGGCTTCCGTTCACTGATTGCTTCAAAACGAATGAGCATCAACAGTCCCATTCCAATAAAATAGGTGAGGGCATCGAGTGCAAATATATGGTGCAGCTGCCAAACGGAAATTCTCAACCATTCAGACATTGTTGGATCCAGCAAAATTGCGGCTCCTGCTCCAGCCAGTGCCGATGCCAATTGACCCTGTACCTCCAAAACAGAGGCTATTTTTCCGTAATGTTGCGGCTCTGTCATCTCCTGCATGATGGCATAAAGGCAGACATAGTGCAGGCTGTAGTTCCAAAATGTAAGTCCGAATGCAGCAAAAACCCAAATATTGCCCGGACCCAAGCCAAAAGTGAGCGCAGCAATAGTGGCCATAGCCAAACCCATAATGGCAGTCAATACAATAAAAACTGAACGGCGATTGTATTTATCGGCCAAAGCGCCTGCATAGGGTGCCCAAAAAAGTGTGACGACAGTAATAATCGTATAGGCTATGGCAAACCAAGCAGTTTGTTCTGTTTTGACAAAATGTAGGGGCACGGCTATCATACTCATCCCCTGCGCCAAACCCGAGATGAAATTGGCGCTAAGCAGCAGTCTGATGGCAGTTCTATTTTTCAAGGCAGTTGATGATTGTTATCAATTTATTGTTTTGGAAATCAAAATTAGTAATTTTTTTGCCGGCTTTGTGTTATCTTGTTTTCCTCAATCTGAAATCTTAACTTATGAACAACCAAAAACTTTTAAATATAACTACGGGGCTTGTCAAAAAGGATTTTGATATCACCGCTGCCGAGGAGTTTTTTATTAGCGAAGAGGCACTGGAAAAGGCCTTATCGGAACGACTGCTTTTTATGATTGAACATGAACTCGAACAGCTTTTTGCGATTCTTTACCGACTCGATGTAAGTGAACAGAAGGTTCATGCTGCGCTAAAAATGGAAAATGAAATTCCCGGAGCTGTGGCAGTCGCCCGCCTCATTATCAGCAGACAGAAGGAAAAAGCGATTACCCGGATGGAATACAGTCAGGAAGAGACTGATTTTGAAGACGATGTAACTGCTTGGTAATTTTAACCCGGATCCGTCATTAGAAATTCTATTCGCTTCTTGGGTTCCAAGCCTAAATTGCTGTGAAACTAATCACTTACAGCGACGCCCAATTTTATCGTTAGTTTTTCAAAAGGCTAAAGCCTTTTGTTTACCTCTTTTTTACTTTTGGCTTGATCCAAAAGTAACAAAAAATCAAGTCGGAGCCAATACATTTTTGGATTGTTGGTCGTTGAAACGACCCAATAATCCAAAACCAGAATCGGCTAGACTGTCAATAAGTCTTATATTGTTTGCTTTTTTATTGAATTTTCAGGCTTAGGGTTGTTCCCGAAAGGGCCGATTCTATATGCTGGTGCCTCCGACATTCTGAAACGGTGCCTACGGCTCATAATTTTTAGTTTTTTTTCAAAAAAAGTTAGCAATTCAATTCTATACGTAATGCCATCGCTGGATTCTGGTTTTAAAAAAAATACGCCCCGGTTTTCGCCGGAACGTACTACTGTTATTACTACCTTGCCTGTTTGTAATTTAGTTATACTGCAAAGCTTTCCCCGCAACCGCAGGTACGCGATGCATTGGGATTTTCAAAGAAAAATCCCTTGCCGGTCAAACCGCCCGAAAAACTTAGCGTTGTATCGAACAGATATAAAAAGCTTTTAAGGTCGGTGACGATCTTAACACCTTTGTCTTCAAAGATCTGATCGTTGGGCTGAGATTCGTTATCAAAGTCCATTTTGTAACTTAGTCCCGAACAACCGCCGCTTACCACCGATACGCGCACGAAAAAGTCATCACCCAAGTGCTCCTGCTCCCGGATTTCATTGATTTTTTCCAATGCATTTTCTGATACGTAAATCATAATTTGAGCAAAAAAGTTTGCCGGAAAATATTGTTAGATTATTCGGTTATAATGCCGTTTTTCTCCTGATAGTCTTTAATCGCTGCTTTGATGGCATCTTCTGCCAAAACTGAGCAGTGGATTTTTACAGGAGGCAACTCCAATTCTTCCACGATATCCATGTTGTCAATACCGGAAGCTTCATTCAATGATTTGCCTTTCAGCCATTCTGTTGCCAATGAAGAGGAGGCAATAGCAGAACCGCAACCGAAGGTTTTGAATTTGGCATCGGTGATAACACCCTGTTCGTCTACTTCAATCTGAAGACGCATAACGTCACCGCACTCGGGAGCGCCAACGAGACCTGTGCCGACATTTTTCTTTTCTTTGTCCATAGTACCCACATTGCGCGGGTTATTGAAATGGTCGAGTAATTTATCTGAGTAAGCCATAGCTATATAATTTGAAGATTTGAGAACCGAACGGAGTGAGCTCCGCTCAGCGAATTTGAGAATTTGAAGATTGTTCAAACAATTTTAAATCAATGGTTGTCATTACATTAAAAATGCCAACACCTTTGTTCTGCCACTTTGGGAGGAGGTCGGCTAAACTTTGATCTTTAAACTTTGATCTTTTCCCTTTAATGCTCCGTCCACTTCACCGATTTCAGATCAATTCCATCTTTAAACATTTCCCAGATAGGAGAGAGAGAACGCATGTGATCTACGCCTTTGCTGATTTTATCGAAGGCATAATCAATTTCTTCTTCGGTAGTAAAACGGCCAAGACTGAAGCGCAGAGAAGAGTGTGCGAGGTCATCGCCCAAGCCCAAAGCTTTCAGTACATAAGAAGGTTCCAAAGATGCTGAGGTACAGGCAGAACCCGAAGAAACGGCAATTTCCTGATTAAAAGTCATCATCAGGCCTTCGCCTTCAACGTGTTTGAACGAAATATTTGTTACATGCGGCATGCGGTGATCCACATCGCCATTTATAACTACTTCTTCCATTTGCATGAAAGCCGACTCCAATTTATCGCGCAGTTTTGACAGGCGTTTAGCTTCTTCTTCCATTTCTTTTATGGCAATTTCGGCAGCTTTGCCTATACCTACGATGCCGGGAACATTTAGTGTGCCGGAACGCATACCGCGCTCATGTCCGCCGCCATCCATTTGAGCGGTAACTTTTACACGAGGATTTTTACGGCTTACATACAATACGCCTACTCCTTTGGGGCCGTACATTTTATGCCCGCTGAAACAGAGGAGGTGAATGCCCAATTCTTTTACATCGACCGGAATTTTACCGGCAACCTGTGTTGCATCCGAAAACAAAAGGGCACCTTTTTTATTGCAGATAGCTGCAATTTCCTTCATTGGGTGAATGGTACCTGTTTCGTTGTTGGCAAACATGATGGCGACCAATACCGTTGTAGGTCTTATCGCTGCTTCCAGTTCGTTGAGGTCAATATTTCCTTTTTCATCTACCTTCAGGTAGGTTACTTCCATGCCTTTTTTCTCGAGGGCATGACAGGTATCGAGTACTGCTTTGTGTTCGGTAGTAACTGTTATAATGTGATTGCCTTTGCTGTGGTACATATCGGCCACACCTTTTATAGCAAGGTTTATAGCTTCTGTAGAGCCTGAGGTAAACATAATTTCCCGCTCATCGGCACCGATCAGTTTGGCACATTGTTCACGGGCATAATCAACTGCCTCTTCAGCAACCCAGCCAAAAGGGTGATTGCGGCTTGCTGCATTCCCAAATTTTTCAACGAAATATGGAAGCATCGCTTCCAATACTCGTGGATCCATTGGCGAAGTGGCATTATTGTCCAAATATATAAGGCGTTTCTTGGTTGTCATGTGTATGTTTTTCACTATTTAGATTTAATCCAATCACAAAGATAACAGAGTTGCTTAATTAATTGTTCAAGTAACTTTAATTTTTTTCATGGACTTGCATTAATGGTGAAAAGGGGATATATTAGTAGGGAGATTTTGATTTTTTTACGATATCCGGCATCCGGCAATTTAATATGATTCGATTTGCAATAATTCTAAGCGGCATTTTATTCAGCATTTTTTTTGTTTCCTGTACCAATAAAATTAATGGTGTCTGGTACAGCTGTACAAAAGACGGATATTACATTGAGCTTCTAGTTAAAAATAATGAGCTCCGCTTTTTTACCGGAAATTATATTTCAGAAAAAATAGTTTATAAAATTGTTGATGATACCCTGATTTATAAAGGGCTAAATGCAGTTGATTCTATTATTGAATCAAAAGCAGTCATACGCATTAATAAAAAAAAGCATTTACAGCTCGATTATCAAACTGTAGAGGAGGAATGGGATTTTTATAAAATAGATGGAAAAATTAATGACTTTGATAATGAAATTCAATTGCTAAAAGCCGGCAAAACAAGAGAAAAAATGCATTTTTGCAAGAACAGTAGAACAATTGATGAAAAGCAGCAGGATTCTTTAAATTTCATTTATTTTCAATTTTGACACTATAATATGTACTTCTCTACACTTACAACTCAATCAGGCATCTTAAATACTAATGAATAAAAAATATCTTTCTTACGATGAAGCTGTGAAAAAACTTCAGAACTACTGTGCTTATCAGGAGCGCTGTCAGGAAGAAGTGCGCTCCAAACTTATCGAATTGGGTGTTTATGGAGAGGAACTTGACCGCGTCATAGCTGATCTGATCGAAGAAAATTATCTGAATGAACAGCGTTTTGCGGTATGTTTTGCGGGCGGTAAATTTAGGATAAAACAATGGGGCAAAAAAAAAATTGTACAGGAGCTGAAAGCCAAGAAAATATCTGAGTACAGCATCCGAAAAGCATTGGAATCTGAAATCTCTGAAGCTGATTATAGAGCCACTTTGATTGAAGTTTTACAAAAAAAAGCTAACTTGCTCTCTGAAAAAGACCCTCACAAAAGAAAGCAAAAATTGCTGCAATATGTTATGTCACGTGGCTTTGAAACAGCTCTTATTTTAGAGGTTTTGAAAGAAAAATTGTAGACCTTTTTTAATAAAACTCTGAACTTTTTAATCTAATACTTAGTTTAAATTTTAAGCAAAGTATTGTTTGTTAAATCTGCATACATGATTTAGGGCTTGAATACCCTTTTACTGGTTCCAAGCTCTTTTATCTTTTATCTTTTATCTTTTATCTCATAAAATGCTAACACTGGAAACCGCAAAAACCAAACTTGACAAAAGGGGCTTTTTGGACCTGGAAGTCGATCCTACACTTGACCTCTATGAAGAGATCAATAAATTGAAAAAAGAAAAAAATGCTGTAATCCTGGCGCACTATTATCAGGACAGCGATATACAGGATATTGCTGATTATATTGGAGACAGTTTGGGGCTGGCCCAACAGGCCGCATCAACCAGTGCCGACCTGATCGTATTTGCAGGCGTGCACTTTATGGCTGAAACTGCCAAAATGCTCAATCCCGGCAAAAAGGTTATACTTCCCGATCTTAAAGCCGGCTGTTCTTTGGCCGAGTCCTGCCCTGCACCGCTTTTTGCCAAATTCAAAGAAAAATATCCGGACCATGTTGTGGTGAGTTATATCAACTGCACTGCCGATCTGAAAGTGCTGACCGATATCTGCTGCACATCTACCAATGCAAAACATATCATTGACAGTATTCCTGCCGATAAGCCAATTATTTTTGCCCCGGATAAGAATTTGGGCGCCTATCTCAACAAGGTAACAGGCCGCAATATGCTGCTATGGGACGGTGCCTGTATGGTGCATGAGATTTTCTCCAAAGAAAAAATCGTAAAACTCAAAGAACGACATCCCAATTCACTGCTCATCGCACATCCCGAATGTGAAGCACATATTTTGGAGATTGCCGACCATATCGGGTCTACGACTTCTCTGTTGAAATATACTATGAAAAGTCCTGCTACAGAATTCATTGTTGCAACTGAAGCAGGGATTATACATCAGATGCAGAAAGCATCTCCGAACAAAACATTTATTGCAGCACCACCGGAGAACAACTGTGCCTGCAACGAATGCCCGCACATGAGACTCAATACTTTGGAGAAACTTTACCTTTGTATGAAATATGAACTTCCGGAGATACTGCTTTCTGATGAAGTAATTGAAAAAGGCCGTGTATGTATTGACCGTATGATGGAAATATCTGCCAAAGCCGGATTGTAGCTATTTCCAAAATATAACTAAGCACATTAAAAAGCGGCAATTTTGATTTCATTCTGATGATCAAATCTTTAGTTTGTTTAAAAAAAATAAAAAGAGCTATTTGGTATAAAAAAATAGGATTTTTTTTTGATTCTCAAGCTAATCAACCTATCTTTGCGGCGACAATTGTTGTAACAATTCATAATTCAAAGTCCAACAATATAATATGGCACAAAACATAGGACACATCAAGCAGATCATCGGACCTGTAGTAGATGTTAGCTTTTCAGGAAAAGATTCAAAATTGCCCGAAATTTTGACAGCTTTGGAGGTTACACGCTCCAACGGCGAGAAATTGGTATTGGAATGTCAGAAACACTTGGGAGAAGATAGCGTTCGTTGCGTAGCGATGGACTCTACCGAAGGTTTGACCCGTGGTATGGCTGTTGTTGACTTAGGTTCAACTATCACAATGCCTATCGGTGATGGCATCAAAGGTCGTCTTTTTAATGTAGTCGGTGAGGCTATCGATGGTTTGCCACAGCTTACCACAGCTCCGCGCCGCTCTATTCACAATAAACCACCACGCTATGAAGACCTCAGTACTTCACGTGAGATTCTTTACACAGGTATCAAAGTAATTGACCTGATTGCACCTTATCTTAAAGGTGGTAAAATTGGTCTTTTCGGTGGTGCGGGTGTAGGTAAAACCGTATTGATTCAGGAGTTGATCAACAACATCGCAAAAAAACATAAAGGTCTTTCCGTGTTTGCCGGAGTTGGTGAGCGTACCCGTGAAGGTAATGACCTCATGCGCGAGATGATCGAGGCAGGCATCGTAAGATACGGTGATAAATTCAAGCATTCAATGGAAGAAGGCGGATGGGATCTTGGTGCAGTTGATCAGTCACTGTTGAGCGAATCTCAGGCTACCTTTATCTTCGGTCAGATGAATGAGCCTCCCGGTGCCCGTGCCCGTGTTGCCCTTTCAGGTCTTACTATCGCTGAATATTTCCGTGATGGTGATCCCAATGATGTTAAAGGTCGCGATATCCTTTTCTTTATCGATAATATCTTCCGTTTTACTCAGGCCGGTGCCGAAGTATCTGCGCTTTTGGGCCGTATGCCTTCAGCAGTGGGTTATCAGCCGACACTTGCTACTGAGATGGGTGTGATGCAGGAGCGTATTACTTCTACAAAACGCGGTTCAATCACTTCTGTACAGGCGGTTTACGTTCCTGCGGATGACTTGACTGACCCGGCTCCAGCAACAACTTTTGCACACTTGGATGCTACAACGGTATTGAGCCGTAAATTGGCTTCTTTGGGTATCTATCCTGCGGTTGACCCTCTTGACTCAACTTCAAAAATTCTTTCTCCGGATGTTGTAGGTGAAGAACACTACGAATGCGCGCAACGTGTAATCAATATTCTTCAGCGCTACAAAGAACTTCAGGATATCATTGCGATTCTTGGTATGGAGGAGCTTTCTGAAGAAGACAAACAGGTTGTAACACGCGCACGTCGTGTACAGCGTTTCCTTTCTCAGCCCTTCCACGTAGCAGAACAGTTTACCGGTATGTCGGGTGTACTTGTTGATATCAAAGATACCATCAAAGGTTTCAATATGATTATTGACGGAGCTGTAGACCAATATCCTGAGGCTTCATTCAACTTGGTAGGTACTATCGAGGATGCTATTGCTAAAGGTGAGAAATTACTGAAAGAATCTAACGTATAATCATATCAAAAGGGGGAATCGCTTCATCAGCGATTTCCCCCTTTTTTTCCAACGGTATAAATTTTCAAAAAATGGATTTGATCGTATTGACTCCGGACAAAAAAATCTTTGAAGGCAAAGTTAACAAAATCAGCGCCCCCGGTGTGGAAGGCGAGTTTGAAGTGTTGGAAAACCACGCTCCACTCGTTTCTTCATTAGGTTTGGGTTCAGTACTCATCACTGTTGCTGACAGCAAAGAATTGATCAACCTCATCATCCAGAGCGGATTTATTGAGGTGTTGGACAATAAAGTATCTTTGCTGGTTATTGAAACTAAGGGTGAAGTTGCTCATGCCGAATAATAATTAATGTCTGATTTAATTTCCAAATATATACCCATAGAAAAAGGATTTTCCACCAAACGGAAAATCCTTTTTTTGTGGCTAAGCGGCTGATTTCTCTTTCAGCTTTTTCAATAAGCCATAGGCCAATTTAGAGGCATCGGTTGCCTTTTCCTGCAAAAGTTGCGCCTCGGCATCTCTCAGGATTCTCAACGACAGTGCAACTGCAATCATCGAGCGGCACTTCACATAACCTTCCCGGGCATTTTCCAGGCATTGAATATATCCCGAACTCTGCATATCATGCCCTTTGGCAATCTGTGAACTTGCGGCGAGTGCTGTTCCCAACAGTTCGTCCTTAATCCAGTTTTCTTTGCTGCTCTGCAGCACACGGAACAATTCTACAACGAGGTCGTTGGATTTCTGCCAGCTGATGTTTTCTTCAAATGATTTGTAAGCCATAATGTTAATAGCGATTAAGTTTGAAATTAAAAGTTGGTTTACTTTTAGCTCCAAGGGTTAAAAAAATGGATATGAATGTTAATTTTAAGCACGGGGCTGCCTTGCGGAAATAATCATTTCTGCTGAATTAGGCATTGTAATCGATGGGAATTTAGGCAGCTTCCTGCTTTGCCTTTTTCTTTGCTTCGATGTGACGGAGCAGTCCGAAGCTCAATTTTTGCAGTATTTCCAATTCTTTCAGACATTTAGCTGTCTGCTCCGGTTTGCATAGCTGCATAGTTTCTGCAATGAGCAGCATGGATTGGATTTCTGACCAGCAGGCTCTGGTTTTTTCCAATGTTTTTACAAAACTGCCTTTGTAGTTTTTGTCAAATGCAGTTTCTGCCAATTGATCGGCCTGAAGTGCGAGTGAGAAAATTTCATTTTTGAACCACTTCTCTTTATTGGATTTGAATGCTGTAAAAAGTACTGTGGTAAATTGTTTTGATTGGGATAGGATCAATGGGTTTTTCATAAGATTCTCTATTAGTTGATTATATAAAATATTTTTATGAACTTGATATGTTTAACCGCAAAGTCGCGGAGATTTACGCAAAGTTCACAAAGCTAGACTTATGTGAAAAGCGTAAAAGGATTTTGAAATTGATTAACTGGAAAACTCAGAGTTGCAAAGATTTGTTAAAGCGCAAAGAAAATCTGCTTGTATTGGATATTGTGATTTCTTTTATTTCTTATAAATTATTGGCAATTCTACGAATACCCTGTTTAAGAAGTACCACATTAAAGTTGATTAATAATCCAAGTTTGAATCCACCCAATTTTAAATAGGTAAGTGTTTGTGCCAAATGAATATCATTAATTGATTCAATACATTTTGTTTCAATAACAACTTTATTTTCTACTAATAAATCAATCCTGTAATTACAAGTGAGTTTTACCCCATCATAAAATATAGGAATAGCTTTTTCTTTTTGCACAATTAGACCTGCTTTTGAAATTTCATAAAAAAGACATTCTTGATAGGCTGTTTCCATTAGACCAGGACCTAAGGTCTTATGAACATCTATCGCAAGTCCAATTAAAATTTTTGATAAATTATTCTCATCGAGATACATAGGATATTTTATTTTATTTTTAAAGTCGCAGTAAACTTTTTTACTTCATCAATCTTGGATTCTTTTATTTCTTCAAATTCAACAGCTTATTTTACTTTGCGTATACTTTTCATCTTTGCGGTTAAATTTTAGATAAGGTTATCTTTAATCTTTTATATATACCCCGAATCTGCAAAGCTCATATACCCCGAACCGGCTATAATAATATGATCCAAAACTTTCATGTCCAGCAATAAAGCAGCAGCCACGAGTTTTTTTGTCAATTCAATATCAGACTCGCTCGGTTTTAGATTGCCCGAAGGATGATTGTGGCAAAGTACCAAAGCACTTATTCTTTCGAATTCCAAGGCACGCTGAAAAAGTTTTTTACTGTCAACCACAGTACCGGAAAGTCCGCCGGAGCTGATTTTTACCTTGCCCACCACCTTATTGGCGCGGTTTAGGGCAAGGATCCAAAACTCCTCATGAGCCAAATCCATCAGCAGCGGAGCCATAATATGAAAAGCATCTATACTGCTGCGTATCTGTGGTCTTTCCAAAGCCAAAGAAGCCTGCCTGCGAAGACCTAATTCCAAAGCAGCAGCAATTGTAATTGCTTTTGCCTCGCCGATGCCTCTGGTTTTTTGCAGATCTTTCAAAGTAAGTTCTCCCAGCGCATTCAAATTGTTATCAACAGACTTCAGGATTTTCTTGGCCACTTCAACAGCCGAATCTTCTCTGTTTCCGCTGCCCAGCAAAATGGCAATCAATTCAGCATCGGAGAGAGCGTTTTTGCCTTTTAGGCTCATTTTTTCACGGGGACGATCTTCAACTGCCCAGGAATGAATGGGGTTGCTGTTGTATGTTTTTGTAGATTCACTTTTGACGGCCATAACACAATATGTTTTAGGGTAAAATCAGATGGGTTTTAAAATTTGCCAATAATCAGGCTGTTGTAAATTTCTGCTGCAAAGATATGTCAGCCAAAATCACATTTGCAAATATTTTTTAAACTATTTTGTTTTAACAGGCCATCCCTTACACACAACAATATTTATAATATTGTTAAAATTTTAAAAAAAATTGATTTTGCTGGAGGATAGCCGAACAAGGGATAGATTTCTTATCTTTGCAGGTTATTAGCTGAAGATTTATTAATACAGTGCAGATTTTTTTAATGCCGTCATACCTGCGAATCATTTTGTCAATGGCCGTACTCCAATTGTACAGTCTGTACGGATGGGCTCAAAAGCCTATTTCCGATCGCAGTCCTCTGCCTGGGGCAAAGCTGTCAGTTTCCGTACCCGGAGGTTTTTATAAAGCGCCCGTGATGGTAGAACTTGACTTTGAAGAGAAAAATGCCAAAATTTATTACACACTGGATGGGAAAACACCTTCTGCCTCCGCCACGCTATATGAAAAACCTATAAAGATTATCAGCACACAAACGCTGCAGGCTGTTGCGATTTTCGAGAAGGAAAAAAGAAGCCAAATTTTAAACCAAAGCTATTTTATCGGGGAGCGCAGCTCTGTTTTTCCAATTATCAGTATTACCGTAAATCCCCCCTTGTTTTATGATCCGGTAAACGGGCTCATGAAAAGAGGTCCGCGCTCAGCTAAGGAATTCCCCTTTAAGGGAGCAAATTTCTATTCAAACAAAGAAATTATAAGCCATGTAGAGATATTTGAAGCGCCCGATTCTGCCGGAAACCGCAATTCAGTATTCGCCGGACGGATGGGACTCAGCATATTTGGAGGTGTAAGCCGCATCTTTCCTCAGAAATCTTTTGCACTTTATGCTCGCAGTGAGTATGGAAGCAGTCATATAGAATATCCAATTTTTCCGGATCTTCCGCTCAATAAATACAAGCGTCTGGTCTTGCGCAACTCGGGCAGTGATTTCGGTGAAACCCATTTTCGAGACGCCTTTATCACCAGCTTGGGCAAAGAAATGGGGCTCGAAGTTCAGGCCTACCGTCCTTCAATCGCTTTTGTCAATGGCCGTTACCATGGGGTGATGAACATCAGAGAGAAACTTACAAAACATTATTTTGAAGAACATTTTAATATTAATGCTGACAGTATTGATCTTCTGGAGAGCAAAGGCTACGTAAAATCGGGCAGCAGAAAACAATACGATCGACTCCAGTCCTACCTTTCCAAAAATGACCTAAGTGAAAACAGGCATTTCCGAGAAGTGGAAAAGCTTATGGATATTGATAATTTTATTGAATTTCAGGTTATTCAAATCTATTCAGACAATCAGGATGCAGGCGGAAATATAAAATTTTGGCGCGAACAGAAGCCCAATGCCCGTTGGAGATGGATTCTGTTTGATACCGATTTTGGATTTGGGCATTACAGTAAGGGTGGTTATACCTTCAACACACTGAAGATGCAGACAGAAGAAAGCGATGTCAATTGGCCCAATCCGGACTGGAGTACCTTCAACATGAGGATGCTCATGAAAAATGAAGAATTCCGGGAGCGCTTTCTCACCCGCTTTTGCGACCGTATGAACAGTACTTTTGTTGCAGAACGTTTGGTCGGCCGCATAGACAGCATGGCCAATTATATCAAACCCGAAATGGCCCGACATTGGCAACGATGGGGGCTGAACCCGGCAGACTGGGAATTCAGGGTCAATCAGATGAAGGAATTTTCTTTGAAAAGATCTGCCTACATGAAACGCTTCCTCAAGGAAAAATTTGGAGAATTCGGGCATGAGGTCAGGCTCAATGTTACTATAAATAATGGCGGGCATTTACTATTAAACTCTGTTGTTCCTATTAGAGACAGTTTTTCGGGCTTTTATTTTAAAAAGCTGAAAGTAAATCTGACCGCACAACCTTATTTCGGTTTTCGGTTTTCGCATTGGGAAAAGGAAGGACAGAAAACAGCAACTGCCAAATCCATTAAAATTGAATTTGATAAAGATATCATCAATGTTAAAGCCGTATTCGTAAGGGGGGAACATCCCATGGCAAAGCAGATTATTATCAACGAGATCAGTTGCCGGGATACTTTTTCGGGCGACTGGATCGAATTTTACAACAGCACGGATCAGGATTTGAATCTGAATGGTTGGGTGATGAAAGATGGCGATCTGAATCAGTTTGTTTTTCCAAATGCAGTCATTCGAAAAAAAAGTTTTCTTGTACTCTGTCGTGAAAAAGAAAAATTCAAAAAGGTCTATCCCAAAGCGATGAATCTGATCAATGGGATGAATTTTGGACTCGGCGCAAAAAGTGATAAAGTTGAATTATACAGTCCAGACGGTGAACCGGTAGACAGCGTCGGTTATAAAATCGGAAAATCAAAAGATACGACCTATCTTGTGCTTGTGCTTCGCGATTTTGAAAGCGATAATGGAGATTTTGAGCGCAATTGGAAATATGAAAGAAAAGGAGGCAGTCCCGGTGCAGCCAATCCTGTCTATCTCTATTGGAAAAATCAGTCAAAGAGCGCATCGGATGATGGAGAAAATTTGGAGCAGTTCATGAAAGCGGTGAGAGTAGGGCTAATATTCACTGCAGTTTTTATCTTGAGCGCCCTCTGTTTTATTGGCTTAAGGAAAATTTTAAAAAAAACAGAAAAAAGATTCTTTTGAGTAACAGTTATAAAGAAGCCATTACAAATGTCTTTTAGGAAATAATCCCCTTTTAGCTTTCAAAACGAACGATGATAACAGTTCCAGGTTAAAAGCACAGCAGTTTTGCCCCGGCGAATGGGGAAAGAACAATTGGAATCATTATTATAAAATCGGTTAAAAAGGCCGACTTAAACTTATTATGGAATATTACATAGCAAAAACATTTCAGGGACTGGAGGAAGTCCTTGCCGAGGAGCTGAAAGGTCTGGGGGCACAAAAAATTCAGATTTTGAAAAGAGCAGTCTCTTTCGAATGTGATACTTTAACACTTTACAAAGCAAATATGTCACTGCGTACTGCATTGCATATTCTATATCCCATTGCTGTAGAAAAGGTGCGCAATGCCGATGAATTGTATAAAATAGTACGTGCCATCAATTGGCAGCGCTGGTTTAAACTGGAGCAGACTTATGCGGTGAAGGCAATTGTGAACAACAATGAATCTTTCAATACACCACTTTACGCGGCATTGAAAACAAAGGACGCCATCGCCGATCAATTCCGTCAGATTACAGGCGAACGTCCAAATGTTGATAAAGAAAATCCCGATGTGATTGTTCATGTACATATTTTCGGGATTCAATGCACTATTTCCATCGACAGCAGCGGACCTTCCCTACACCGCAGAGGATATCGTAGCGGTGGTCACGCTGCTCCGTTGAATGAGATTTTGGCCGCAGGCATGGTACTCATGTCCGGTTGGGACCGGGAATCTACACTTGTGGATTTTATGTGCGGTTCAGGAACCATTGTAACTGAAGCGGCTTTAATTGCTGCCAATAAGGCTCCCAATCTTAGGCGCAAAATGTTTGGTTTTCATTATTGGAAAAACTTCAATAAAGAACTTTTCGATCAGGCCAGAAATGAACTGATGGAGGCCGAACGCGAATGGGATCATTGGATTATCGGTTCCGATATCGATGCCAGAGCTATCAATGAAGCCAGACAGAATATTGTAAATGCAGGTGTGGACGATATGGTCCGCGTTTCCGTTTCCGACTTTAGAGATCGTCCCGTGCCCCAGGCACCGGGTATGATTATTGTAAATCCCCCTTATGGCGAACGTTTGAGGCCCGCCGACCTAGAAGCCTTGTACAAAGGCATTGGAGATACGCTGAAACAGAAATATACGGGCTATACTGCTTGGGTCTTAACTGCAAATCCGGAAGCTACCAAAAAAGTCGGCTTGCGTCCTACTCAAAGGGTCATTTTGTATAACGGTTCATTGGAATGCAGATTCCTCAAATATGAAATGTATGAGGGCAGTGTTGAAAAAGGTGTAAAAAGAGAAGATTAATACAACAATACATTAGGGTTTAAAATAAAAATGACCGCAGCATTTTTCATGTTGCGGTCACTTTATTTTAAACATATTATAGGATACAAATACTAAGGATTCTTTTATTTCAATTGATCATAAAACGCCTGTGCCGCCTCTTTGCTGTTGAAAAGTATGGAAATAAATCTCATGTAATCGCTTGTATCTGAAGAATCGACAAAGGTGTAAACTGATTTTTTTACTTTGTTCTTCAGTTTTTTTGTATCAATGGACAATAACCAGCCTACGAAGGGATGGGTGCTGCCCGAATTCATATCTGAAATAGTATATGATTTTAAATTCAGATCGCTGAGGAGCACTTCCTGTTTGTATAAACCAAAAACATCAGCATCTTCAGTATAGCTGATTTCATAACCAAACAGTTTCCCGTCTTCGATGAGATAATAGCATTTGGAAAAGTGTTCTGTTGTCGGTTTAAAGGATTTGATTCCTTTAAAATTGAAAGTTTCGCCGTCAAGAACCAGTTCTACTTTCTCCTGTGCAAAGGCTGAAATGGAGAGCAAAGCAAAAAAGAGAAAAAGGATGTTTTTTTTCATAGTGGTAGATTGATATAGAAATTAATGTGTATTAAGGGGTCTGCAAATTTTGTTCCAAAAAATAGATTATCAGATTGTCAGAAGGCAGATTGTCAGATTAATAAGACTGTGAAAAATCAATAATTTGAGTACCACGCTTTGCGAGCTTTTAAACAATTATCAATCAATGCAATATTAACTACTATGACCGAACGAAAAAATCTCTAAAAACCTGATAATCTGACTTCTGACAATCTAAATTAAACTATCATTCCATCCTTCAGCCTGATCGTTCGCTGCGTCTTTTCCGCAATTTCATTTTCATGCGTCACTATTATTATTGTCATACCTTCCTGATGCACCTGCTTAAAAAGTTCCATCACTTCAAAAGAGGTTTGCGAATCGAGGGCACCGGTAGGTTCATCGGCCAAAATAACTTTTGGATTGGAAATCAGTGCTCTTGCAATCGCAACCCGCTGCTGCTGCCCGCCCGACATTTCGGAAGGCAGGTGATCGGCCCAGGCCTTAAGGCCAACCTTATCCAGGTATTCAATTGCTTTTAACTGCCGCTCTTTTCTGCTCACTTTTTGGTAATAAAGCGGCAATGCAACATTTTCGGCAGCTGTTTTGAAAGGCAGCAGATTGAACTGTTGAAAGACAAAGCCCAAAAAGCGGTTGCGGTATTGTGCTGCCTGAGTCTGATTCAAATTTTTGATTAAAACCTCATCCAAAAGATATTCCCCCGAATCGTATTCATCCAAAATACCCAAAATATTCAGCAGGGTAGATTTTCCGGATCCGGAAGAGCCCATGATGGATACAAATTCACCTTTTTCAATATGAATATTAATACCTTTGAGCACCTCGAGTTTGTTGGTACCCATGGTGTAGGATTTTCGAATGTCTTTGAGTCTTATCATTATTAGAGTAGTTGGTACTTGGTAGAAGGTAGAGGGTACTTAGTACTGGCTGCTGGTTACTGTTTACTATTTTACTGTTCACTGGTAACGGTTCGAAAGTAGCTAAATATGTTGTCCTGCCAAAGCAGAATCTTCTTTTTTATTGGAATACAGGAATTATTTGTTTTATAGATTTGAATATCAATATTTTGCAATATTAAATTACTATTGCAAAAACCCATCTTTCATCTTTATAGAGCTCTCTCGTCTTGGGACGAGATCGGTTCATCTTTTATCTTTCAACTGTTTAAGCATAAAACTTTGAAATTGATACTTTAATTCATAACTTTGCAGAAATTTATCACTCATTATAAGTCATTATTCGACATGGAGACAGTAAAAAAATTGAATTACAAAGTAAAAGACATCTCTTTGGCCGATTGGGGTCGTAAAGAAATTACATTGGCTGAAGCCGAAATGCCGGGTTTGATGGCGCTTCGTGAGAAATACGGTAAAGAAAAGCCCCTCAAAGGTGCTCGCGTTGCCGGATGTCTTCACATGACCATTCAGACTGCCGTTCTTATTGAAACGCTTGTTGATCTGGGTGCTGAAGTAACCTGGTCTTCCTGCAATATCTTCTCGACTCAGGATCATGCTGCCGCTGCTGTTGCTGCTGCAGGTATCCCTGTTTTTGCTTGGAAAGGCATGACAGAAGAGGAATATGAGTGGTGTATAGAGCAAACACTTTATGCTTTTTCTGAGGGTCAGTCTATGAACATGATTCTGGATGACGGTGGAGACCTTACCAACGTTGTTTTGGACAAATATCCTGAAATGGCTGCCGGTGTATTCGGTATCTCTGAAGAAACTACTACCGGTGTACATCGTTTGTATGAACGCGTAAAGAAAGGCACATTGACAATGCCTGCTTTCAATTTAAACGACTCTGTTACCAAATCAAAATTTGACAACAAATACGGTTGTAAAGAATCTGCAGTTGATGCTATCCGTCGTGCCACCGATATCATGATGGCCGGTAAAGTAGCCCTTGTTGCCGGTTATG
>JBIKQC010000284.1:0-6635 GCA_044349855.1 Saprospira sp. | reverse complement strand
ATGATGGTGTTAAATAGAGATGCCTATTTTTTTAGCCTGAATCTGGAAAATTTTATCAGAAACTAATTCTTTCCAAGCGAAAGCACGGGTTTGTTCGTCATTTTTAGCTCCCATTCGCTCATAATTACTAACATAAGCATTTAGTTCATCTCGTGTTATGTCAACACCAGCTACAGAACCCAAAATATTACCCTGTCCCCCAAATCCTCGCCCAACCGAGCTTACGTCCATAAAAAGGAATCCAAAAACTGCAACTACAATTAACACCATCATCAGTACTCCATACTGACGGATGCGGCCAATTAAGGGTGTATTGCTGTTGCCTCCAGTTGGCTTGCTACTATTTTGTTCCATAATTTATTTATTTTTAACTACTTATCTTTTTGAGATTTAAAAAAACGCCTGCAAAAATAAACATTTTATCAATATACTCGCACAAAAAGCTCAAAAAATACTGATGAATCGTATTTTTTTTCAAAACATAATGGAAAAACCTATTTAGACCATGACTTTTTGCTGTCCTCGTAAAGTTCTTCCTCTTTGACCACTTTTATTTTAGATCCTGCTTTCAATTTTTTGGATACAGCTTCGTAAGGTGCAACAATTATGACTGATCCTTCACTTATACCTTCTTTTATTTCAATGTAAGAATCATCTTGAATGCCGGTCTTTACCTGCTTCATAACAATTGAGTCAGCTACTTGTAAAAATACATATTCTTTCAATTCCATTTCCTTTGATCCTTCTTTGCTGTCTTCTTCATTTCCTGCTTTTTTATTATAAACCTTTTTCTTGGCTTCCAACTCATCTTCACGGGCAGTTACAGCTGCAATAGGGACTGAAAGTATGTTGTATAAAGTATTTGTTTTTACTTCTATTGCAGCGGAAAGACCTGCACGAAAAGGAGGTTTATCATCAGTTATCTGCAAGTCTTTGTAAGAAGACTGTGACATTAGGACTCTTACTTCAAAATTCGTAACCTGATCGGAAGTCAGCTGAATGGCACTCAGATTATTGGCTGTATTAGCTATACGGGTGACAATTCCCCAAAACTTACGGCCGGGATAGGCATCAAGTTCAATATCGGCTGTATCTCCCATAGATACATTTAAAATATCTCTTTCATTAACGTCTACCCTTACTTCAATTGAATT
This sequence comes from Saprospira sp., assembly GCA_044349855.1. Taxonomy (GTDB): domain Bacteria; phylum Bacteroidota; class Bacteroidia; order Chitinophagales; family Saprospiraceae; genus Saprospira. Next base: position 5,481 of record JBIKQC010000284.1, on the reverse strand, counting down.
AAGGTTGGCTATATTCATGATAGGAGTACCTGCCATCTGAATTGTGCCAACGACCTGTTCTCCTTTTTTCTTGTTAACTTTTGTTACAACACCAGACATAGGCGCATAGATATAAGTCTGAGAAAGGTTTTTCTTTTGCTCCCGTACTGTTGCGTCAGTACTGGCAACATTATACTGTGCAGAGAGTATGCTTTTTTCAACTGCCTGAATATTTGCCTGAATGGAATTGTAATTGGTTTCCGAAACTTCAAACTCTGCTTTTGAAATGACACCGTCATTCAACAGCTGTCTGTTTCTGTCCATGATGATTTTTGCATTGTTCATCTGCACAACCAATTGTTGCTTCTGTGCTTTGATATTTTCCAACTGTGCTCTCGCAGAATTGGTTGTAGCTTCTGCACGTTCTACTATAGACACAAGTGCTTCCGGGTCAATTTTTGCTAAGAGTTGTCCCTCTTTTACATTTTGTCCTACTTCTACCAAAAGTTCGACAATCGTACCCGATACGTTTGAAGAAATTTCTACTTCAGTAGCAGGGAACAGTTTTCCGCTTGCATAAACTGTTTCAACGATTGATCTCTTGGCCGCTTTATCTACGGCGACCTTAACTGAACTGTCTTTAGGTTTTCTAAAAAAAACCGCTAATAATGTTATTACCACAACCGTAACTATAGCAATCCATAGATAAGAGCGATTTTTATTCTTTTTGTTTGCCATTTGTATTTTATTATCTAATTAAATAAAGAGCAATCATTTATCAATTTTCAATAAGTTTAATACCACGATAAAAATCGAGTACTTTCAACTTAAAAATATAGTCATATTTTGCCTGCAACAATGAAGATTCTGCGCTAATGAGCATATTCTGGACACTGGTCAGCTCAAATCCATTTACTACGCCCAATTCGAAACGTTTTCTTGTATTTTCAACAGAGGCACGGGTAGCAGTCAGTGACTTTTCTGCAACGGAGAAACTTTTTTCAGCCGCTCTGACATCATTGATGGAACGTTGAATGTCTGTTTTGAGTTGATTCTGAACTGATATGGTATTTAGTTTTGCAATTTTAACAGACAATTCGGCACGCTCCATTGCAATACGGCTTTGAAAACCATTAAATAACGGTACATTCATATTAATACCTACATTACCGTAGATATTATTCCAAATCTGTTTGAAATAAGGCGTTGTATTTCCTTCTACAGGAATTGTTACCGGAAAACCAACAGGGACATTCAATCCAAAAATATTAAGATTTATATTTTGTGTAGACGAGACTATACTGCGTTCTTTGGCTGCTGAAGAAAAGTTTGTCAGCAAAGAGCCATATGCAGAAATTGTTGGCTGCAATGCACCTTTTGCAATTTTTACGCCCATTTCAGCACTCTCTTCACGAATACGTGCTGCAAGAATATTTGGCATCCTGGAGCCTGCTTCTACGTAAATCTGATCAAGTTCATAATTTTGACCCATTTCAGGCATTTCAATTAGAATTTTCTGAACCTTCATCGGTTTTGCCGGATCCATATTCATAAGTACCTTTAAATTCATATAAGTCATTTCCAGACCATTTTCGGTATTCACTACAGCCTGTTCATTACGCGCAATCTGTGCTTCCAGGTCAAAACGATTATTTTCAGGTAAAGTCCCGGCTTTAATGAGTTTCAGCGTTTGTTGATATTGTGCTTCAGTGACTTTGATCTGTTCTTTTAAAACTTCAATCTGTTCCTGAGTCAGCAATATAGTTAGATATGCCTGAGCTATGCTAAGTGCAACATTTTCTTTTATCTGTTCGCTGTCTTTTACTCCGGCCTGAACATCCATGGAAGTCTGACGAATACGGTTTTGCATCTGCATACCCATATAAATTGGCTGTCCAAAGTTTACTGAAAACTGAGAAGAATGAGTTGCCTGATTTACATACTGATATGACGTAAAGTCAATTGAACGGCCAAAGTTTCCGCCATGGCGCAAAGAAGCGTTGGCGGTAGGCGCTACAGACCATTTAGCCTGCTTTTGGGAAAGTTCGGACTGTCGTATATTCATTTCTGCCTGCCTTACCTGCAAATTATTGGTGAGTGCAAAGCTGATACAAGCTTTCAGATCCATCTCTTCTACTTCCTGTGCATTGATATTTAATGAAGGAAGCAGGAATAAAAGTAAAATAAGGGATTTGACGTTTTTCATGAAGGAATGTCTATTTTTGCAAAGTTAAACGCAACTTTGTGGGTTAGCGTCTCAAATCAGCAGCAAAGTTAAGTTTTTTAAATGCTTCCTTTCTGCTATTTCGACGAAAGTTTATAATATCGGGATAATTATTTATTTACAATAGAGTCAAAGTTACAATGTTTTCTATTTTTTCAGACGAATACTATATGAAAGAAGCCTTGAAAGAGGCTCAAAAAGCTTATGATGAGGGTGAAATTCCTGTTGGGGCAATCATTGTTTGCCAAAACAGGATTCTAGCCAAAACACATAATATGACAGAGATGCTAAATGACGTCACTGCTCATGCTGAAATATTGGCTATAACTGCAGCAGAACAGGCACTTGGCGGAAAATATCTGCCGGAATGTACATTATATGTAACTCTTGAACCCTGTGTGATGTGCGCCGGCGCGACTGCTTGGGCGCAAATGGGTAGAATTGTTTATGGCGCTGACGATGAAAAAAGGGGATATAAAAAGCTTGCGCCCAATTGTCTGCATCCAAAAACTGATGTAGAATCGGGACTTGGCGAATTTGAAAGTAAAAAACTTTTGATTGATTTTTTTAAAGAGCGACGTTGACCAGTCCTTTTTCTCTATGCTTGCGTTTTAATGTTCAAATGCAACAGCTTTCGAAAAAAAAATGGATCTAATAATAACATTTACAGAAAAACCCCTATATTTGCGGTTATGTTAATACGGAACTTAATTTTGGTATATTTTGCAGCCCTGGTATTTACCGGCTGCAAACGCGAGAATTTCGAGAAAATCCGACTAAACCCGGGTGTCGATTTCCGCTACGATAAGGCTTTTGAGTACTTTGGTAAAAGTGAATATCAAAAAGCCCAATATCTTTTTGAAGACCTAATGGGTATAATCAAACTTAGTGAAAAAGCTGAAAAGGTTTATTATCACTATGCGATGACGCATTTTAAACAAAAAAGTTTTGTTTCGTCTTCTTATTATTTTAAACAGTTTTACAATACTTTTCCCAACAGTGCCTTGGCAGAAGAAGCACTTTTTTTGAGTGCTGAATCTTTTGAAAGACTTTCGCCAAACTTCAGATTAACACAGGATGATACAGACAAGGCAGTTGAGGGGTATCAACTTTTTGTCAATACTTATCCAGGGAGTCAGCGCGTAAGCATCAGCAATGAAAAGATTGACAAATTGAGAAAGAAACTGGAAGAGAAAGATTTGGACAATGCCAAGGGTTATTTCCGCAGAAGAGACTATATGGCTGCAAGCCATTGTTTCAAAAACATGCTGATAGATTTTCCTGACAGTAAAAATGCCGAATTAATCCGCTTCATGATTTTGAAATCCAGTTATTTCTATGCAAAAGAAAGTGTCTTGGACAAACAAATTGAACGCTACAAAACCGTACTCACAGAGTTCGAACAATTTAATAGAAAACATCCGAAAAGTACAGATTTAAAAGAAGCCGAATCCTATTTTGATATTAGTAATCAGCGTATAAAATTCCTGCGAAATGAGCGAAATTAAGCAAAAAGCACAGGGTATCAACCCTTACATTGAAGCACGCGACGTTGCGCGACTGTCAAGTCTTGCCAACTACAACATTTATGAGGCACTCAATATCGTCGGCAGCAGAGCCAGACATATTGCGGTCGAATTGAAACGCGAGCTTCATTCCAAACTCGATGAATTTGCCTCAGCCACCGATACTTTAGAAGAAGTACACGAGAACAAAGAACAAATCGAGATCTCTAAATTCTATGAGCGTCTGCCAAATCCGTCGACTATTGCATTGCATGAGTTTATGGAAGAAAAACTGACTTACCGCATCAAAGAAGGCTAATTGTCGACTTTTTATAACATTATATCTTAAAGCAAAATCTGTTACAACGGATTTTGCTTTTTGTGTTGTATACAAATAATCTTTTTATTGGTCTTTTTGGAAATAATAATCACGACTTTAAAATGTTCCGGTAATTTATTAAAGAAAGACTTTATATAACACAATAATTAAGTGTAGTCTATCATTATCTATAAAATGGAGTCTATGTAAATAAAAAAAATATTCCAAATTCAAACTGTCTGAATTTGAGACTCAGATAAAAAAAAGAGTATAATCGCTGTTTCCAGTAAAATTGATTTGTTCACTCAAAAAGACTCTAAGATGAAGACCACAGCACTGAGACTTGCAGGATTGACCTTCCTGCTAATTTTCGGCACAAGTTGCCAAATCTTGAAACCGACACTTATTTCCGAAAATGATGTAGATAATTCAGACAAACTGCTGTCCTCCATTAAAATTGAAGGACCCTCAAATGCAGTAGAATACATCAACAAATTTAAGAAAATTTCAATTGCCGAAATGAAAAGAACCGGTGTTCCTGCCAGCATAAAACTTGCGCAGGGAATCCTGGAGTCGGGCTATGGCAGCAGCGAATTGGCAAAAAAGGCCAATAACCATTTTGGCATGAAATGCGGCAGTCAGTGGACAGGCAAAACATACAATCTGAAAAGCAATTGTTACCGTGCCTACAAAAGCGCAGAAGAGGGCTATCGCGAACATTCCGAATTTCTGAAACGCAAACATTACGAAGCACTATTCAAACTCAAAAAGACCGACTATAAAGGTTGGGCAAAAGGGCTGCAAAAAGCAGGTTATGCGACCGATAAGAGCTATCCGGCCAAACTGATTGAACTGATTGAACGTTACAAACTCTATCAGTTTGATAAATTAGGTTAAGAATTATTCAGGACAAATAAGGCTGAATATCGATTTAATTGCGATATTCAGCCTTATTTTTTATTGTAACTGCACTCAAACAAATCAAAAGCGCAATGAAAATCTGGAAACACGAATTTAACCTCGAAGGCCTTCAGGCTATGTCTCACAATACTTTGGTGGATCATCTGGGCATTGTATTTACTGAAATCGGTGATGATTACCTGAAAGCACGCATGCCGGTTGACCACCGAACGGTACAGCCCATGCGCATTCTGCACGGAGGTGCCTCTGTTGTATTGGCCGAAACTTTGGGATCGGTGGCCTCTACCCTATTGATCGAAGATCTTAGCAAAAATCAGCCGGTTGGACTAGAAATCAATGCCAATCATATCCGTTCAGTACATGAGGAAAGTTACGTTGATGCTATTGTAAAACCTGTACATTTGGGGCGTATAACGCATATCTGGAATATTGAAATCTTCAATCCCGAAGGTAAATTAGTCTGTATCAGCCGATTGACGATGATGATCAAATAATTATATTTTATTTATTTGACCGAAGAAAACGGCCATTGT
>JBIKQC010000283.1:0-6641 GCA_044349855.1 Saprospira sp. | reverse complement strand
AAAATGTAGTAAGCTGTAGTAAGCACTATTCCTTTGCACGTTGTTTGGCAACTTCAATTGTAAAGCCAATCTACACTGAAACCTCCGCCTTGATATGCGGATGCGGGTCATAACCTATCAGTTCAAAATCTTCGTATTTGAAGTCAAAAATTGATTTTACATCCGGATTGATCTTCATCTGCGGCAGGGGGCGCAATTCGCGGCTCAACTGCAGTTCTGCCTGTTCGAGGTGATTCAGATAGAGATGGACATCACCGAAGGTATGAACAAAATCTCCGGGTTTCAGTCCGCAGACCTGAGCCATCATCAAAGTAAGCAGCGCATAGGATGCTATATTGAAAGGTACGCCCAAAAAAGTGTCGGCACTGCGCTGATAGAGTTGACATGACAATTTACCGTCGGCCACATAGAACTGAAACAGACAATGACAGGGGGCAAGAGCCATTTTGGGCAGATCTTCCACATTCCAGGCCGAGACGATGATTCGGCGGGAATCGGGATTTTTTTTGAGGGTTTCAACTGCCTGCACAATCTGATCTATACTGCCGCCGTCGCGGGTAGTCCAGCTGCGCCACTGTTTACCGTAAACGGGACCCAGTTGGCCGTTTTCGTCAGCCCATTCATCCCAGATACGCACCTTGTTGTCCTGTAGGTACTTTACATTGGTATCTCCGGCCAAAAACCAGAGCAGTTCGTGAACGATACTGCGCAGATGCAGTTTTTTTGTTGTTACCAAGGGGAAGCCCTCTTCCAGATTGAAACGCATCTGATAGCCAAAAACACTGATGGTGCCGGTGCCGGTGCGGTCTTCTTTTTTTGTACCCTTATCGAGAATGTGCTGCAGGAGTTCCTGATATTGTTTCATTGAATTGATTGTGTTATTAAAAAGTAAGTGAACAAAAATAATAACTTTACAGCGAATTCTGAATTAATAAACCCAATAACTAAAGAAATCAAATGATGAAAAACATTTTATTTGCGCTCCTCTGCCTTTTTGCAATGGCAGCATGCAATTCAACCGGCCAAACTGCTAACAGTGAAAGCAAAGAAGAACCAAAGGCTGAAGAGAAAAAGCCGGAAACACCCGAAGAAAAAGCAGCCACTGCAGATGCGGAAGTGAAAAAAATTGACAGACTTTCCCTGAAAAAGGTAAAAAAACGCTACCAAAATCCAGATCCGAAAAAATATTATGACATGTCCATCTTTAATGCTTATTACAAAGATGACAAATTGGTAAAACTGGATGAAACAGTTGGCGAAGAGGGTTATATAACCACAAGCCAATACTATTTCAAAGATGATAAAGTTTTTTATTGCTATACAGAAAGTTCCTATATGGACAATTTATACCTGACAAGAAAAGACTATATTGAAAATGACACGATATATAGAATTGTCGGCAAAGAAAAAGATTCGCAGGACGAAGACACAAAATTTGACAGCCTGAAAGAGGCTCCATACGGAGAAAAAGAACTCAAAAAAACGAGTGAAGGTTTCAAAAAAGGAATGGAAGAAACTATGAAAAATTTCAAGGCTGCAGATAATGATTAACCCAAATCCGTCATTAGAAATTCTATTCCAAGCCTAAATTGCTGTGAAACTAAGCACTTACTCGTTTTTCGGGTTTTGAAATAGGGGTAACTATTTCTTCACCCCAAAAAACTCCGTGAGTACTTATTTTCTTTGCCCTTTAGGCTTTCATCACGAACTCTAATGACGGATCTGGGATTAAGTAATTATTCCTAAAGTAAAAAGAGCGACAATGTGCTGAAACACATAGTCGCTCTTTTAATTTATTTGAATTATGAAACTAGCTCACAATACTGATCAATTCCAGATCGAAGATGAGCGTCGCAAACGGCGGAATATCAGCACCTGCGCCACGCTCGCCATAACCCAGGTTATGAGGAATGTACAAACGCCATTTTGAACCTACAGGCATGATCTGCAGGGCTTCCTGCCAACCCTGAATGAGGTTGCCTACGGGAAACTGTGCAGGTTCTCCGCGCATGATAGAACTGTCGAAGATGCTGCCATCGAGCAGGCGGCCTTCGTAGTGTGCCATAACTGTATTGCGTGCTAATGGGGTTTTGCCATCGCCAGCTTTCAAAATTTCATATTGCAGACCGCTTGGGCGGCTCAGCACTTCGGGACGTTTTGCATTCTGCTCCAAAAAGGCACGCTCTTCACCCAAAGATGCTTTGGCGCGGGAAGTGAGCACATCCTGCATATAAGCCTGTACCTGACGGGCTGCTTTATCCATAGTTGCATCATCTGCAACTCCGTTGATGGCATCTTCGATGCCACGAGCCAGTGACAAAAGGTCCATATCTTCTGGATTTACCTGATTGGCCAGATTTCCGCCAACCAAAAGTCCCACCTGATAGCTAAGTTCTTTCATAAAAAATTGACTTGTATTGAAATTATAAAAATGCAAAAACTTTATTCGTTGATTCCCAAAAGTTCTACCTCAAAAATAAGGACAGAGTTTGCAGGAATTTTACCTGCCGGATTGCTGCCATAACCAAGGTTTGCCGGGATATACAATTTATATTTTGAACCTACAGCCATCAACTGCAGACCTTCCTGCCAACCTTGAATTACACCATTGAGCGGGAATGAAATAGGCTCATTACGCTCTACAGAACTGTCGAAAACAGTACCGTTGGTTAAGGTTCCGTGGTAATGTACTTTTACCTTATCCTGAAGGGTTGGTTTAGCAGCGCTTCCTTCTTTGATTACCTCATATTGCAATCCGCTCGCAGTGGTTTTTACCTCTTTGCGTTTGGCATTGGTTTCAAGGAATTTTTTACCTTCTTCATTACTTTTCGACTGTGCCTGCTGTTGGAATTTATTAAATTCAGCCTGTACCAAAGTTTGAGCTGCCTGAACATCCATTTCAGGAGTACCTTCACCCAAAGCGGCTTTCAAACCTTTTGCCAATTCTTCTGCATTGATATCTGCAGCTGCAATTCCGCGTGTTTTCAAATCCTGACCGATCAGCATACCGAAAGCATAGCTCAGGTTTTGACCCTTTGGTGATTTTTTGTCCGCATCGATAAAACTCATCATAAAGAATACTCCCATTCCGAGAACAGCCCCAAAGGCAATCAATTTGATATTTTTCATAAGTTCAACTTTTAGATTATTATAAAAGATTTGAGTTTGACATTGTTCAAAACTTTAGCAAAGACAGCGCCAAAATAATTAAAAACCAAAAATTGGAAAAGATAAAGTAAAAAGATAAAAGCTAAAAGAACTTTAATCTTTCAGCTTTTATCTTTAATCTTTCTTATTTACCATTGATTTTAAACAATTCGATTTCAAAAATCAGGGTAGCATTTGGTCCGATTCCGCCGGGTGAACCCTGTGGGCCATAAGCGAGGTCGGAAGGAATATATACTCTCCATTTTGAACCTTTTGGCATCAGCTGCAGGATTTCTGTCCAGCCTTTGATAACACCTGAAAGTGCAAACTCAATTGGTTCGCCACGCTCCACAGAACTGTCAAAAACAGAACCGTCGGTAAGTGTACCGTGATAATGTGTTGTAACTTTATCGGCTGCAGTAGGTTTAGCACCACTACCGGCTTTGATTACCTCATACTGCATACCACTTGCAGTGGTTTTCAGCTTTGGATTTTTTTTCAGGTTTTCTTCCAAGAACTTTTTGCCTTCTTCCAGATTGCGCTGACTCATAGCCTCTTTCATTTTTGTGGCCTGATTTTGTACAACCAGCTGTGCAGTCTGTTCGTCCATTTCCAAAGTACCTTCACCCATAGCTGCCTTATAGCCTTTAAGATAATCTCCCTCATTGAAATCAGAAATTGTTATGCCCATTCCTTTCAGATTATTGCCGAAAAGAATGCCTACAGATTCTGCAAATTTAGGGCTGATATTTTTAGGATTCGCTCCTCCTGTTTTTTTCAATTCCATAAGGCGCATTGCTTCCTTATTGGAGAAAGCCATACCGTCCTGCAATTCTTTTTTTGATTTTTTGCCATCCAATACTGCTTTCACAGCATTTGTCAACTCATCAGCTTTAACTTCGTTGAGGGTGAGTCCGAGTTGATTTTTAAGACTTGAACCTGCCAATACACCAAAGGCATAGTTGAGATTGCCCTGTGGCGTAACTGCGTTATTTTGTGTTTTGCTTGTGTCTGCAGCTGTTTGATCTTCTTTACCGCTTTGAGCGCCGCCACTACAGCTGCCGAGAAATAGGCTGCCCGCTACAAAAAGGGCTAAACCTGTTGATTTAGAAATATTCATGTGTTGTTAAATATAAAATGATTTGAATTAAATAAAACAGAGATTCTTATTTCTTTTCGATGCTGAGCAGTTCAATTTCGAAAACCAAAATAGAATTTGGTGGAATATTGCCCACCGCACGTGAACCGTATGCCAATGCAGAAGGGATGTACACCTTCCATTTTGAGCCGGTAGGCATCATAGGCAAAATTTCCTGCCATCCTTTTATGACACCATTTACAGGGAAGGTTGCAGGTTCGCCGCGATCAACAGAGCTGTCGAAAACAGTACCATTGGTAAGTGTGCCATGATAATGTGTGGTTACTTTGCTGGTCGGAGTTGGTTTTTCGCCGTTTCCTTCTTTCATTACTTCGTACTGAATGCCACTTGGCAATGTTTTGACATTTTTGTTCTTTTTGGCATTGTCATCGAACCATGACTTTTCTTTTTCAACACTGGCAGATTCAGCAGATTTCTGAGCAGCTTCCATTTTCTGAGTGAAAATTTCCTGTGCTTTTTCCATAGTGGTATTGTCCAATTTATTTTTCAACGCTTTTTCCATTCCGGCCAATACTTCAGCTGATTTAATGGAATCGGCAGAAACGCCCTGCATTTGCAGACTCATACCCAACAATAAACCGTAGTTGTAGCTGAGCCCCATGGTATCAACTTTACTTTCGCTTTTTTTGCTTTTTCCTTTTTTCTGTGCTTCAGCATTGCCCGCGGTGGACAGAATCATAAGTATTGCCAATAAGGCAGTTGTGATTTGTTTCATTTTATTTAGACTTGAGATATTAGATTTGAGATATTAGATTTGAGATATTGTATCTGGTATCTGGACTAAGATTTTTTGTAGTCCTGATATCTGATACTAAGTACCAAGTACTTTATTTAAGCTTTTGCTTTATCAGGATACATAGTCTTGCGCAATTCCTTCACTTCAGGATCCTGCAGATATTCATCATAGCTCATCAGTTTATCGATGGTACCATTAGGCGTGATTTCGATAATACGGTTGGCAATGGTCTGAACAAACTGGTGGTCGGAAGAGGTGAAAAGAATATGTCCGGCAAATTCGCTCAGTGACTCATTCAGTTTGGTGATTGCCTCAAGGTCGAGGTGAGAAGTAGGTTCGTCCATCACCAACACATTGCCCTCTTCGAGCATTACTTTTGACATCAGACAACGTACTTTTTCACCACCCGAGAGTACACTTGCCGACTTTTGAGTCTCCTCGCCGGAGAAAAGCATACGGCCAAGGAAACCGCGGATAAAGGTCTCGTCTTTTTCGGAAGAATATTGACGCAACCAGTCAACCAGATTCATATCTACATTGAAATAACGGCTGTTTTCATTGGGCAGGAAAGAATGTTTGACCGTAATCCCCCATTCAATAGTGCCTTTTTCGGGTTTAGTCCCATGATCGGCAACTAAACATTCGAAGAATTTGGTCAAGGCCAAACTATTTTTAGACAAAAAGGCAATTTTTTGGCCCTTCTCAATAGTAAAGTTCACTTTATCGAAAAGTACTTCATCAGCAATAGAGAATCGAAGCTCACGGACAGAAAGAATCTGATCACCCACCTCGCGGGTCTGTTTGAAAACGATACCAGGATATTTACGTGTAGAAGGCTGAATTTCGTCAATATTGAGTTTTTCCAAAGCCTTTTTACGGCTTGTAGCCTGTTTGGCTTTCGAAGCATTGGCCGAGAATCGCTGGATAAAGTCCATAAGCTCCTTGCGTTTCTGCTCCGATTTTTTGTTTTTGTCAGCCATCTGACGGGATGCAAGCTGACTTGATCCATACCAAAAGGTATAGTTACCGGTGAAAAGTGAAATTTTCAAGCGGTCAACATCTCCGATATGTGTACAGACCGAGTCGAGAAAGTGACGGTCGTGCGATACTACAATAACGGTATTTTTGAAATCGGCCAGGAAGTTTTCCAACCAGAAAATGGTTTCTGCATCAAGGTCATTGGTAGGCTCATCCAGAATCAGTACTTCCGGATTTCCATAAAGTGCCTGTGCCAAAAGTACGCGTACTTTTTGGTTGGTGTTCAATTCTTTCATCTCCTTGGAATGCAATTCCTCGGGAACACCTAAATTACTCAAGAGTTCGGCTGCATCGCTTTCTGCACTCCAGCCACCCATTTCATCAAATTCGGCGCTCAATTCTCCGGCTCGGATACCGTCTGCATCACTGAAATCTTCTTTCAGATAGATTCCGTCCAACTCCGATTTTACATCATAGAGTTTTTTGTGACCCATTAATACGGTATTGAGCGGGTTAAAATTGTCGAAGGCAAAGTGATCCTGTTTCAGAACCGACATACGGGTGCCGGGCTCCAAAGAGATCTGACCGGTTGTAGGGTCCATTTCACCTGAAATAATTTTC
>JBIKQC010000282.1:0-6646 GCA_044349855.1 Saprospira sp. | reverse complement strand
TTACCCGTAAAGGCAGAAGCCAAAGCGCTTAACAAAGTAATTCCGGCCGAGGGTCCGTCTTTTGGAATGCCGCCTGCAGGTACATGTATGTGAACATCAGTTTCATCAAAACGCTCAATAGGAATATTCAGTCTGTCGCAATTGGCACGCAGATAACTGAGAGCAGCAGAAGCAGATTCTTTCATCACATCTCCCAGACTGCCGGTCAGCGTTACCTTTCCCTTTCCTTTACTCAGACTGACCTCAATAAATAAAATATCACCGCCTACCTGTGTCCAGGCAAGACCGACCGCTACACCTGCGCCCTGTTCTTCTTCATACATATCCATCACCACTTTTTTGGCACCGAGAATTGATTCCAATTCATCGGCTTTGATAACAGCAGTGAAATTTTCATTCATAGCTACCTTTTTGGCTACAAAGCGCATGAGTCGGGCAACTTCCCGTTCCAATGAACGTACGCCGGATTCGCGGGTATAATCGCGTACCAAACCCAATAGTGCATCTTCTTCAATACTGAAATGTGCCTCGCTCAAGCCATGTTCTTTGAGCTGTTTTGGAATCAGGTGTCTTTTGGCAATTTCAATTTTTTCTTCAACGGAGTAACCTGAGACTTCAATGATTTCCATGCGGTCCAAAAGTGCCGGTTGAACAGTGTTCAAAGAATTTGAAGTGGCAATAAAAAGTACTTTGGAAAGGTCATATTCCAATTCAAGATAATTGTCGTAAAAACTGCTGTTTTGCTCAGGATCCAAAATTTCCAAAAGCGCCGAAGATGGATCTCCACGGAAACTGTTGCCCATTTTATCAATTTCGTCCAAGATAAAGACGGGATTGGAAGCTCCAGCTTTTTTTACCGACTGCAAAATACGGCCCGGCATCGCTCCGATATAGGTTTTACGGTGTCCGCGCAGTTCCGCTTCATCGTGCAGACCGCCCAATGACATGCGAATATACTGTCGGCCCAAAGCTTTAGCAATGGAACGTCCAAGTGAGGTTTTACCGACACCCGGAGGGCCGACCAGACAAAGTATAGGCGCTTTCATATCCTGACGCAATTTCAAGACTGCCAGATATTCCAAAATGCGGTCTTTTACCTTATCCAAACCAAAATGATCTTCACTCAGAATCTGTTCTGCCAAATCAAGATCGAAATTATCGACTGTATATTCTTCCCATGGCAGATCCAACATCATTTCCAAATAGTTCATGGTAATGGAATACTCAGGAACCATCGGATTCATACGCTGAAATTTCTTCAATTCGCGTTCAAACTTATCTTTGGCATGCTTTGGCCATTGTTTCTCAGCTGCCCTTCTGGTCAGCTCGTCAATATCTTCCTGTTGTGGATTGTCGCCCAATTCCTCCTGAATGACGCGCATCTGCTGATTCAGAATATAGTCGCGTTGCTGTTTTTCCATATCACCCCGCACTTTATCCTCAATCTGTCCCTTCAGTTCCAGCATGCCAATTTCATTGGACATGAGTCGCAATACCAGTTCCATACGCTCTGCCAAGCTATCTGTTTCAATGATCTGCTGCTTCTCGGTCACCTCAATATTTAAATTAGAGGCTACAAAATGCATCAGAAAATTATTGTTATTAATACCGTTCAATACATTTACGGCATCTTTTGGCAAATGAGGTGAAAGATCAACAATCTGCTCTGCCATATCTTTCATGGAAGAAGACATTGCAGCAAATTCAGCAGTATTTTCGGGTAACAGATCCTCTAAAAGTTCAATTTTTGACTTTATGAAGGGTTCTAAGGTAGTCAATTCAGACAATTTAAATCGGCGTCTTCCCTGAAGAATAACAGTAGATGTGCCATCCTGCATTTTAATCAGTTTGACAATTTTTGCCACAACACCTGTTTCATAAAGATCAGAAAGTCCGGGCTCTTCTACATCTGACTGACGCTGAGCAACAACTGCCAGTATTTTATCTGTTTTATAAGCTGCAGTGACTGCAGCTATTGATTTATCGCGACCAACAGTAACCGGCAGAATAATTCCCGGTAACAGCACCATATTTTTCAATGCCAACACCGGAAGAATTTCTTCGTATTCCTCATTACGCATTTTTTCTTCTTCAGCCGAATCCATTGAAAACATGGGGAGTACTTCTATTTCTTCATGCCCGAGGCGATCTTTTCTACTTTGCATGTTCTATTTTATATATTTTTTTGATTTCTTTTGAATGCTGTCATGTAATAAGACATTCTGACAGCTTTAAATGACAATAATAAAAAATATTCTGCACAATATTTGTCTTATGTAAGTGCAAAAGTACCATTATTAGGACAATTTGATATTATTGTTCGTGGTATTTATTCAAAGAGTGTGCCGTTCGGAATTTCTAAACAAAATACGCCAATTCATATAATTGTTTTCATTTTATATGAATTTTACAAAATATTATTTGCTAACGCTCTTGAATCTGTCAAAAGCTTTCCTACATTTGTACTGTAGTTTTTTTACTACATGTCTCGTTTGGGGTGCCAACGTTTACTGTATTTACCGGTAACAGGCTGAGATTACACCCATTGAACCTGCCCGGATAATCCCGGGAAGGGAAAATGCGCTACAAAAGTGCCATTTGTCTATATTCAATGCTGAATTCATGCAGCAATTGAGTTAAGCATTTTGGCTCTTCGAGCAAGGGTTTCGTTGCAATTTATTTTGTCGAACTGCCTACCCAAGGGTTAGTTCACGCAACCCAAAAAAAAATTTATGTTTTTAAAACAGTTATTATCGGTTTTTGCTGTCTTTTTGATAGCATTGACGGGCATTTCAGCCCAAAGTATTGAGGGGATTGTAAAATCTTCCTCCGGAGAAATTTTGGTTGGCGTCAGTGTTCAAATCCTAAATACCGAATTGAATACGGTTTCTGACAAAGATGGAAAATTCGTTTTTATCGATGTTCCTCCCGGTGAACATACCTTGGAATTAAACTACATCGGCATGGAAAGATCGCAAATAAAGCTGAATATGAACAGTTTTGTCAAAATAGCGCTCGTCATGATCATGGTTGAGTCTTATCTGACTACTACAGAATTGTCGATTGTTTCTTCCCGTGCAGGTGCCAAAGACCCTTTTAGTTACAACAATGTCAGCAAAGAAGACATTGCCAGAAACAATCTTGGTCAGGATATGCCCTATCTGCTGGATCAGACGCCCTCGGTTGTGGTAACCTCCGATGCGGGTGCGGGCATAGGTTATACCGGTATCCGAATCCGTGGCAGCGATCCGACCCGAATAAATGTCACAATTAATGGCGTACCTATCAATGATTCTGAATCTCAGGGAGTTTGGTGGGTAAACATGCCGGATTTTGCCAGTTCTGTCGATAATATTCAGATACAACGCGGTGTGGGCACTTCCACCAATGGTGCAGGGGCTTTTGGGGCAAGTATTAATATGCAGACCAACAAAATTGAAAGTGAGCCTTTTGCTATCCTCAGCAACAGCTTTGGCAGTTTCAATTCCAGAAAACACAGTCTTCAATTGGGTTCCGGACTGATCAGAAAACATTGGAGTTTTGAAGGGCGACTTTCTCAAATTTCTTCCGATGGATTTATCGATCGTGCAAAATCCATGCTCCGCTCCTATTATCTGAGCGGCGCCTATTCAAGCGACAAAACATTATTGATGGCCAATGTTTTTTCGGGCCATGAGAATACTTATCAGTCCTGGGGCGGAGTTCCATTGCAATATATTGACACAAACAGGACTTACAATCCCTATTCCTATAACAATGAAGTTGATAATTACAATCAGACCCATTATCAGCTGCATTGGAATCAACTTATTGGTAAAGGATTTTATTGGAACAGCTCCCTGCATTATACAAGAGGATTTGGTTATTACGAACAGTATAAAAATGGGGAAACCTTGGCGGATTACAGTATTATTTCGTCTGACAGCCTTCAAACGGTGTCGGATCTTATCCGCCGCCGTTGGCTCGACAATCATTTCTACGGCGTTGTTTACGGATTGCATTATAACTGTGACGATACCAAGCTCAACATAAGTCTGGGCGGAGCATGGAATAACTATAGCGGTGCACATTTCGGTGAAGTAATCTGGGCCAGAAATGCAGGCAATTCGGAATTGGGCCACGAATATTACAGAAATAATGCGGGCAAGCTTGATGGAAGTACCTACCTTAAAGCGAATTACAGATTGCTGAAAAGTCTGAATCTATATGCAGATTTACAGCACAGATTTATCAGATACAATTTCTTAGGATATAATAGTTCATTGGAAAATGTAACTCAGACCGCAGTGCTCAATTTCTTTAATCCAAAGCTTGGAGCTGTTTACTTTACGGCTGATAATCAGAAACTTTTCCTATCTTTGGCAGTGGGCAACAAAGAGCCAAACCGCAATGATTATACAGAATCGACACCTGAAATCCGTCCAAAATCGGAAAGACTTTATGATGTAGAAATGGGTTACAGCTTCAAACGCTCAAACATAGCATTGGAGGCCAATGCCTATTTTATGTATTATTACAATCAGCTGGTAATCAACGGACAGCTTAACGATGTTGGCGCTTACATGCGTACCAATGTGCCGGAAAGCTATAGAGCTGGCCTGGAACTGCAGGCAGCCTGGGTCCCTGTAAAAGGATTAAAATGGGCAGTGAATACTACTTTCAGCCAAAACAAAATCACAGCTTTTACAGAGTATGTGGATAATTGGGATACTTGGGGTCAGGAAGCAATAGCCTATACTAACACTGACATTGCCTTTTCACCGTCAATAATTGCCGGTTCTGAATTGAGTTACGATATTATAAATAAGTCATTTGGCGCCGATAAGGATAAAAAACAGGTACTCAATGCCGCTTGGATCAGTAAATATGTTGGCAAACAGTATATTGATAACAGTCAGAATGACACCCGTTCTCTGCCGGGATATTGGGTGAATGACCTCCGAATAAGATATCAGCTGCAAAAAACATTGCTTCAGGAATGGAGTTTAAACTTCATGCTCAAAAATTTTGGCAATGCACTTTATGCAAACAATGCCTGGGTTTACCGTTTCCGTTCAACGGGCTATGACCCACGACCGGACGATGCTTATACCGGTTTGGAAAATGCCGATTTTTACAATATGATCGGTTTATATCCTCAGGCAGGCATTAATTTTATGATTGGATTGGATCTTAAATTTTAGAACAGGGAAAAAAATCAATATTTCATTTCAAAGTCAAAAAGCCTTTCCGGGCAAATACTTTGAAATATTATTTCAAGTTTGTTATCTTTAAGCGCTGAAAAAATCAAAGCTCAGCTTTTACTGCTTTAAAAATTTGGAAGGCAGAATTACGGGCATCGCAATTCTGCCTTTTTTATCTTAATATTCAAAATAAATTTATGCACAAAATACTTACTATTCTTAGCTTGCTTTGTTTTCAAAACATTGTTTACGCACAATTTGTCATTTTTGGAAACCCAATGCAGAGTAATATCAGCAATAGCGGTTTTACTGTAAGTTTTTCAACAAACTCATCGGTACAGACCTTAGTCAAATATGGATTAACTCCCTCTTTGGAACTGGGCTACATGGGCAATGGTCAAAATACATTGACACATTCTGTTAGCATGACAGGACTTAGTCCGGCAACATTTTATTATGTCCGTCCTGCGGCTGTTAGCGGACCGGATACGGTTCAATCAACAAAAACATATTATTACAGCACTGCTTCAAATTCTACAGGAGTGATAAAGGTTTTTTTTAATGGAACTATTGACAATTCCGTTTCAAACGGTACATTTCCACATATAAGCAACTCCCCCGCTGCAATTCAGGCCGAACTGATTAAACGAATTGACTCGGCAAGGTCTAAAATAGATTGTTCTGTTTATAACAACAACACAACAGCTATTGTAACAGCCCTGAATAATGCCCACAACAGGGGTGTTCGTGTACGCTACATTGCCGACGACGGCACTTCAAATACAGCACTTTCTGCTGCGCTTTTCCCAGTTCTTTATGTTAATACTTTAGATCTGATGCACAATAAATTTATGGTGACAGATCCTGACAGTGTTAATAAATGTTTTGTGTGGACAGGTTCCATGAATTGGACTTCCGGGAATATAAATGATGATTATAATAATGTAGTATTAATTCAGGATCAGTCTTTGGCAAAGGCTTATGTGGTCGAGTTTGAAGAAATGTGGGGATCTTCAGGATCAAGTTCAAACACTGTTTTATCTAAAAATGGTTCTCAAAAAACGGATAACACTCCTCACTTATTTGTTATTGGCGGCAAACTTATAGAATCCTACTTTTCCCCATCCGACAGGGTAACCGAACAGATTGAACGTGCAATTCTAAGCGCTGGTGGCGATTTTGAGTTTGCTCTCCTTACTATTACTAAAGATGAATTAGGCGCTGCAATAATCAATCGTTTCAATTCAGGTGAAACGGTAGCCGGTGTTGTAGAGAGTACAGGAGATCAGGGTACAGAATATAACAGCATTTTAGCTGCTGGAGTAGAAATTTTGGCTCATACTCAATCTTTTGACATACATCACAAATATGGAATCATCGATGCAAATACGCCAAGTTCCGACCCTATGGTGGTTACGGGTTCACACAATTGGTCTTCTGCGGCTGAAACAGTTAATGATGAG
>JBIKQC010000281.1:0-6664 GCA_044349855.1 Saprospira sp. | reverse complement strand
TTATCCAAAGGGCTTTTACATCACTCCGGATGATAAAGGCCAAATTGCCGAAATTTTGGATAATTGGCCAGAAGATGAAGTGAAAGTGGTAGTGGTTACCGACGGACAACGCATTTTGGGTCTTGGTGACCTGGGTGCCAACGGCATGGGAATTTCAGTTGGAAAATTGGCATTGTACACTGCCTGTGCAGGTATCAATCCAGATCATTGTATGCCCGTTGCCTTAGACACAGGAACCAACAATGAAGAACTTTTGAATGACATTCTTTATCTGGGTTTTCCACAAAAACGTGTGGAAGGAGACAGTTATTTTGAATTGGTAGAAGAGTTTATGATAGCAATGCAGGAAAAGCATCCGGGTGTCCTCATACAGTTTGAAGATTTTCTGACTCCAAATGCCTTTGAATTGTTGAAACGCTACCGCAACCGTTTTCTTTGTTTCAATGATGATATTCAGGGCACTGCTGCAGTTATTCTTTCCGGAGTTTATTCTTCCTGCCGGATTACAAAAAAATCATTTACTGATCTGAAAATATTATTCCTTGGTGCAGGATCTGCCTCTACCGGAATTGCAGACCTTATGGTTTCTGCTTTTATTGAGGTTGGTTTGAGCGAAGAAGAAGCCCGCAAACGCCTATGGTTTGTTGACCTGGGCGGATTGGTGGTTAAAAGCCGAACAGGATTGGCCGAGCACAATTTGCCTTATGCTCATGAGCATCCCGAAAGTGATTTTATTTCGGCCATAAAAACATTGCGTCCTGATATTTTAATTGGTGCAACCGGTGCTCCCGGAACTTTCTCACAGGCAGTAATTGAAGCAATGTATGAGGTAAACGAACGTCCGGTCATTTTTGCACTTTCAAATCCAACTTCAAAAGCTGAGTGTACTGCCGAACAGGCCTATACCTGGAGCAAGGGCAGCGCAATTTTTGCCAGCGGAAGCCCCTTCCCTCCTTTTGAAATGGATGGCAAAAATTTTGTTCCACGTCAGGGCAACAATGCCTATATTTTTCCGGGACTCGGGCTCGGGTTAGTTATCTCACAGGCAAAATGGGTGCCCGATGAACTCTTTCTCACAGCAGCACATTGTTTGGCAAATTTGGTGGAAGAACATGATTTGGAAGTCGGCGGACTTTATCCACCAATCAGCGAGATACGCTCCCTTTCTAAAGATATTGCGATCGCAGTAGCTGAAAAAGCTTATGAAATGGGCATTGCTCAGGCTCAACGTCCTGCAGATTTGAGCAAAACGATAGAAGATTACATGTATGATCCTATGTATTAGGGAATTGTCAAAGAAGAATTATTGGAAGAAGGATTCAGTTATTTTGATATTGGTTTAATACTGATGCATGCTGATGTTATTCAAACTTATGTGCATCTTTATGCTGAATTGAGTCTGAAAAAAGAAGTTGAAAACGAACAGGAATACAAGGCTTTTTTCCATGTGGTTTATCATTTTTGCACTTCAGATTGTTTTGATCCGGAATATGATTTTGTCTTCATTTTTGATAAAAAAAGCAAAAAAATAATGGTAGAATATTGGGAGGGTGCTTCCCGTAAAAAAAAGAATTAATGAACATTACTTATAAAACCTCTCCGCGCGCAAAATACATTCGCATCACCGTCAAGGGGCGCGATGAGGTTATTGTCACCTTGCCAAATGGGGTGACAAAATCTCAAGCGGAGGCTTTTGTACAGAAAAATAAAAAGTGGATTGATGATAAGTTGGAACAGGCCAAGGAAAAACATGGCGATGCTCCTGCAGAATATGGCATTGGTACTGAGTTTAAAACAAAACTCACTGTTGTAAAAGTATTGGAAACCGAAAAAGAAAAACCTTTTCTGAAACAGGAAAAAGATTTTTTGGGAATTTATATTCCAATAGGCTCATACGTTGAAAGGACCGAGTGGCAGGAGCTGATTAAAACTCAGATTGAAGAGCAGCTAAAGCGGGAAGCAAAATATTTTTTGGTAAAACGCACCCGTGAACTTTCCTCCATAAAAGGAATTAAAATCGGCAAAGTCAGCATCAGAACTACAAAATCGAGATGGGGCAGCTGTTCCCACAATGACGATATAAGCCTGTCTGTGTACCTAATGACACTCCCCGACGAGCTTATCGACTATGTAATCTGCCATGAATTGGCACATGTAAAAGAAAAAAATCACTCCAAGGCCTTTTGGGCGCATTTAGAAATGCTTTTACCCGGAGCAGGCAAGCTGGATAAGGAGATGAAAAAGTATACAACGGCTGTGTTGTAGAAATACGAGGCTTGGCACCAATAAAGTAAAAACAAATATGTTGAATGTATTTGTTTTATAACTTGCAATTCTCTTTTTAATGGGGTATATTTGCAGAAAGAATAACCCTAATTTACCCATGGCAAACGATTACGATAAAATTTTCAAAGAAAATATTGAAGCGATTTATTTGGCTTTCAGCAGGCGTTTTATCAAAAATGATTTTGAGAAAACAGAAGAACTGAGCACAGATATACAGAAAACCATTGAAAAGAAAACTGACTTTCTAAGGAAATTGTTGTTTTCAAATTCCAAAGATAATTTTATACTGCATATTGAAATTCAGTCGAAAGATGATTACAACATGGTTTACCGAATGCAGGAGTACCATGCTGTGCTTGTACGAAAGTATAAGATGAAAGTAGTTCAACTTGTATTTTATTTTGGCAAAGGAATTTCCAGGATGCAACATACTTATCAGGATGGCAGAAATCATTTTTCGTTTGAGTTGGTCAGTATACAGCAATATTCCTACCGGACATTTCTGGAAACTGATAAACCCGAAGAGCTTATTTTGGCAATTCTTGCAGATTTTGAAAAACTCAGTAAAGAAGAGATTGCCAAACTGATTTTTGAAAGAGCTAAAGTGATTACGAATGAAACTTTTAGCATGGAAAAATTTGTTAATCAAATTGAAGTTTTGTCAAAACTTCGTAACTTAGACGACTTTATTCAACAATTTATCTTAGAAAATATGGCACTGGATCTAAAAATGGAGGATACTTTTACCTTTAAAGAGGGCAAAAAAGAGGGCAAAATGGAAGGTAAAATGGAAAAGCAGGACAAAATGATTCTTGCCTTTCTCAAAA
Organism: Saprospira sp.; assembly: GCA_044349855.1. Taxonomy (GTDB): domain Bacteria; phylum Bacteroidota; class Bacteroidia; order Chitinophagales; family Saprospiraceae; genus Saprospira. The sequence goes on along the minus strand of JBIKQC010000281.1, from coordinate 3,551 downwards.
AAGGCAAATTCAGCCATGAAGATATTGCCGAAGCTGCTGAAGTATCTTTGGACTATGTTCAAAAGTTAGCTGAAAAACTTATTAAAAAGTAAGGTTATGGCACTGGATTTAAAAATTGAGGATACTTTTACCTTTAAAGAGGGCAAAAAAGAAGGTAAAATGGAAAAGCAGGACAAAATGATTCTTGCCTTTCTCAAAAAAGGCAAATTCAGCCATGAAGATATTGCCGAAGCGGCAGAAGTGTCCTTGGACTATGTCAAGAAAATAGCTGAGGAATTAATAAATAATGCTTTCAAAAATCTAAACAAAGGCTGCTTTATCGAAGCAGCCTTTTATTTAAAACCAAATGCATTCAAATAATTTGTTTCTAAACTTGCATTTGTCTTTTGCAAGGGTTATATTTGTATAAATTATAACCCCAATTTACCCATGTACAATAAATATGATAAAATCTTCAAAGAAAACCTTGAGGAGATTTTTTTGCCCTTGGCGAAGCGACTCTTAGGCATAGAGTCTGACCGGATGATTGAAATTCCGGATGATCTTCAGGTCACAAAAGAGTTATTTCCCGATTTTTTGAAAAAAGTGCTGCATGATATAAATGAGAAAGATTTTATACTGCATCTTGAATTTCAGTCGGCCGACGATTATGGAATGGCCAAAAGAATGTTGAACTATTACAGCATGTTGTTTGATCGTTATGATTTACCTGTCATGCAGCAGGTTTTTTATTTGGGCAGAGGAAAATCGAAGATGCGAAACAATCTTTCGCATAACAATCTGAATTTCAATTTTGAAATTATCAGCTTTAACAGTATTCCTTATCAGGAGTTTATCGATTCCGAAATACCCGAAGAAATGATTCTTGCAATTTTGGCAGATTTCACAGATGAAAAACCTGAAAAAATTATAACAAAACTGCTGGAGAAAATTGACAATCTGAATAAAGGAACTTTTTGTAAACAAAGAATCGTTAATCAGTTGGAAGTTATATCAGGACTTCGTAATTTACAACCAATTATCGTAGAATTAATACCCAAGATTATGGCACTGGATTATGATATCAGAAAAGACCTGCGTTATCAGCAGGGAATGCAAAAAGGATTGGAAGAAGGCTTAGAAAAAGGTTTAGAAGAAAAGGACAAAATGATTCTTGCCCTGCTTAAAAAAGGCAAACTCAACCATGAGGAAATTGCTGAAGCGGGAGAAGTGTCCTTGGACTATATCAAGAAAATAGCTGAGCTTATTAATAAATAAGGCTATTGCGCTGAATTACGATAGAAAAGACCTTAATGCAACAAATGCACATCGTTTTTTCTTTGGAAGCGGAATTTCAAATAATTTCTATAAAAATTCTCCTACTCCAACTTTTGTTCGAGCCATTCGTGCATTTTAGTAATTTTATTTTTTAATTGTGAATTGAGAGATCTGAAACATTTGGAGCTAGAATGTAGGAAATTGTGAAATGTTTCAGGGTATTTATTTCTTCTCGGTTCGCCAAAATGGAAAGGTAGTGGCTAGAGGGAAGATGGTGGTGGAGTAATGTTCTTCAGAAAATATTTTTTTAAAGCCGTCGGTGTTTCTGGCGGCTTTTATGTTTATTTGGTAGTATTATTTAAATAAGTTGAATAGACTTTACAATTTCTGATTTGTTCTATAAGAACACTACTTTCAAAATTAATGACTGTAAAAAAATCTAAGTCTACTGATTTCCTATGGCCTATCTGAAGAGAAAGAGCCGTTCCCCCTACCAGCACAAAATTATCAAGAAATCTTTCAGACTGAAGTTTTTTCAATAATTCCAATGTGTACTGTTCGACTGTTTCTGTTCGTAACATCTGAAATCGGTTAAGGGAATTTCAAAGTAAATACTGCAAAAATGCAAGGTTCTGGCATCTAAACTCCGCAGTTCGGTAATAATATTTTTTAATTCAGGTTTACCGTAGAAACTGAGCAAAGATTTGAATTCCTTCAGATTGCCCATTGTTAATACCCTTTCAATAATAAAGGGTGCATTCACCCTGCTGTCTATTTTGCTAATATCAGTATCCTAGAATAAAGTTGGAGAAAGACTCGAAATGAATGGGTTCATGTTATTACTTTTTACAAAAATAAGACATATTATTGAAGTTGTAAAGAGAATTTATTTTGGAATAATTTTCATTTCACTGGCATTTGAGATTATTACCCTTAGCCTAAAACAGCAATATGGGATTTGAAATATCATTCATTTGCATTCCACCTTCAAAAATCCTATCTTTGTATAAAATGATGGTTTTATGCAACATCCTCGGGTAAAATTTCCTTATGGAATCAGTAATTTAGAGCAGCTTATCAAAAATGACTATGTCTTTGTTGATAAGACAAAATATGTAGAGCTGCTTGAAACCGAAGAGAGATTTTCCATTTTTCTGCGCCCCAGAAGAATGGGTAAAAGTCTTTTTGTGTCTATTTTGGAGTATTATTATGACATTTTAGAACAAGATAAGTTTGAAAAGATTTTTTCAAAATTATACATCGGACAAAACCCAACTCCAGGAGCCAATGCTTACAGGGTTTTAAAAATGGATTTTAGTGGGATTGATACACAGACGGAAAAGGATACTTTCAAATTTTTTCTGAAAAGAATACATATCATAATAAAGAGTTTTATGGAACGTTATGATATGTTCAGTTCAGATAAAATTTTAGAGGTCACCACTGCAGCCACTCCTGGCGATGTTATGGCGACTTTTTTTCAAAACTTGAAAACCTGGAAAGAAAAAACAGGAGACAATATCCCAATCTATATCATCATCGACGAATATGACCACTTCACCAATGAAATTCTCATCCGCGATTTATCTGAATTTCAACGTTCTGTTTCGCAGGATGGATATATTCGAAAGTTTTACGAAGCTATAAAAATTGCTACACAGCAGGGATTTGTCGACCGCTTTTTTATTACTGGCGTATCGCCTGTAACGATGGATAGTTTGACGAGTGGATTTAATATAGGTTCTCATTTATCAGGAATAAAAAAATTTCATGATATGATGGGTTTCAAAGAAGATGAGGTATGCGAGCTTCTGAATCTTGTTCTGTTAGAGAAGAGCAGGGAAGAACAAATTATGGCCGACCTAAAAAACTGGTACAATGGTTATTGTTTTAATACAAATGTGAGTCATACGGTATACAATTCAGACATGGTGCTGTATTTCCTTAAGAATTTCAGTGACGAACAGCAATATCCCCAACTAATGCTGGATCCCAACATCATGCCCGATTACGGTAAATTGATGAAACTTTTCCATGTTGCAAATTATCAAAATAATTTGGAGGTTCTTGATGAAATCTTAGAAAAGGGACACATCAGAAGTGAGCAAATTTTTCAATTTTCATTCATCAAACCATTCGATAAAGTAGATTTTGTTAACCTTTTGTACTATCTCGGAAATCTTACGCTGAAGGGTACAACAGCGGCAGGTAAACCGCTATTTCACATCCCCAACCATGTAATTGAAATTCTCTACTGGCAGTTTTATGGCTATGTACTACAGGAAAAATCGGGA
>JBIKQC010000009.1:0-24175 GCA_044349855.1 Saprospira sp. | reverse complement strand
TGTTCAGTTCTTAGGATTATCATGATGTTTAAATCAAAAAGAGGAACTAAGTTGCACTAATCGAATCGATAAAAGTACTTAATTTTTCAGTACTGACATTTGATAATCAGCATTCTTACTGAAAAAATATAATTTTTTAAGCGCAAAACATGAAATAAAGTACAGATCTCGCTGAAGGTGCAAAGATTTTATGGTTATTAAGCCTTGAACTGTCAAAGGGTTAGAAGAAAATAATCTGATATCAGAAGCTATTCCCAGCTTTTTATTCTGACAATCTAATATCTGACAATCTAATATCTGTCAATCTAATATCTGTCAATCTAATACCTGACAATCTAATATCTGACAATCTAATATCTGACAATCTAATATACAATGAACGGAACGCTTCAAATACCTGTAATAGGAATACTTGTCATACTTGCAGCCTATTTTACTATGTTAGTGTTAATTGCCTGGTGGATAAGCAGAAACTCTGAAAACGGCAGCAATAATGACTTTTTTATAGCCGGCAAACAGTCGCCCTGGTACGTTGTTGCCTATGGTATGATTGGCGCTTCCCTATCTGGAGTAACCTTTATTTCTATTCCCGGAGTAGTTGGTGCCGGAGCTACCAATCAGGCATTTTCCTACATGCAGGTGGTGTTGGGCTATTTATTGGGTTATGTTATTATTGCAAAAGTATTATTACCGCTCTATTACCGATTAAATCTAACCTCCATCTACGGATATCTGGAACAGCGTTTTGGGCGCAGCAGCTACAAAACCGGTGCTGTGCTTTTTCTGATTTCAAGAAGTATAGGTTCTGCGTTCAGACTTTATCTTGTAGTTTTGGTCATGGATATGCTTTTTAAGGCCGGCGGATGGAATATTCCTTTTTTAGTGACTGCAGTAGTCGCTGTTTTGCTTATCTGGGTTTATACCCAAAAAAGCGGATTGAAAATTATCGTTTGGACAGATACACTACAGACAACTTTCATGTTACTGGCAGTTGTATTCACTATCTGGTTTATCATCAGCAGTCTCGATTTCAGCTCTGAAGGATTAATGGAAAAAATGGAAAATAAAAAACTGACTCAATGGTTATTCTTTGAAAACGGTTGGTCAGACCCAAATAATTTCTTCAAACAGTTTTTGGGTGGGATGTTTATTACTATTGTAATGACAGGATTGGATCAGGATATGATGCAAAAAAACCTCTCCTGTCGCAATTTGGCTGATGCTCAGAAAAACATGTACACTTTTTCAATAGTTTTAGTTGGTGTAAATTTCATGTTTCTTCTGATGGGCGCTTTGCTCTTTTTATACATGGTAGAATTTAATATTGAGCTGCCGATGCAGATAGTGGAAGGGAAAACAAAACCTGTATACGATTTGGTTTTTCCCAATTTGGCAATGGGCCATCTGCCGGTCTATATCGGCATAGTTTTTATAATAGGATTTGTGGCAGCTGCCTATTCAACTGCAGATTCAGGACTAACAGCATTGACTACTTCCTTTTGCATCGACATACTCAATGTCAATCCAAAAGAGGAAGGAAAAGCTATCGTTCAAAAACGCCGCTATGCGCATATTGCCATGTCGGCGCTGCTCTGTGTACTTATTTACAGCTTTTGGCTGATCAATGACAGTTCGGTCATCAATCAACTTTTTATTATTGCAGGATATACTTATGGTCCTTTGCTCGGACTTTTTGTATTTGGGCTCTTTATTCCTTTAGGACTCAAAGACCGCTTTGTGCCGATTGTCTGTACAGTTGCACCCATATTGACCTATCTTATCAATCTTAATTCAGCAACTCTTTTGGGCGGTTATAAATTTGGATTTGAATTATTAATTGTGAATGGCCTGCTAACAATTATAGGTCTTTTGATCATCAGCAAATCCGCTCGCCACCGTCAACAGGTATAATTGCACCATTGATCCAGGAAGCCTCATCACGACAAAGCAGATAAATGGCATTTGCCACATCCTCTGTTTGTGTCAGTCGGCCAAAAGGATTGCGAAAAATTGCTCCTGCTTTGAGATAGGCATTCCCGGGGATTTTCCTTAGGGATGCCGTGTCTGTAATGCCCGCCTGTACAATATTTGAGCGGATTCCGTAAGGCGCATACTCCAAGGCCAAAGAACGTACTATTGCTTCTAAAGCCGCCTTAGTAGCAGATACAGCAGCATAATTTACCCAAGCTTTCTGATTCCCCTCGCTGCTGAGGCCTATCACCCGTGCATCGGTTGCAAACAGCTGATTTTCATGCACTACCCTCACCCAATCTACCAGGCTTAGTGCCATATTCTGAAGTGTCAATTGAAAATCGCTGCTGTCAAGAAAAAAATCAGATTGTTTAAACCCCTGTTGTTCCTGAATCAGAAGGTTGTAAGCATGATCCAAACTTTCATTTTCAACTTTGAAATCTTTTTCTTTGGATTCTACGAGGGGCTTCAGATTACCTTTGGAAACAGAGTGAAGCAGTAGTCGAACTTTGAATCCGGCTTTTGACTCATTTTTCAGCGCATCGCAAACTTGGGCCATCGTTTCTTTTTCAGCTGCATCCAAATTAAAACTGAGCACTTTGACATTGTTCAAAAGTCCCAATTTTTCAAAGGCTTCTTCAGCTATTTTTGCCTCTGCTCTGCGTTCTCTATATACTATACAGAGATTCATGCCCTTTTCTGACAGTTTTTTGGCTGTTGCGAAACCGATTCCGCCGGAACCGCCAAGAATCAATGCAAAATATTTTTGGTCTTTAAAAGTCATAATAATTTGGGGTTAGTTTGGTTTAAATTTGAGGGCATTAAATCAGAGAAAATATTTTTTAAAACAACTTTGGCGTTTTTGCTTTTTCCATCTTTTTGATACTATCTTCAACAGGTAGATTTTCAGGCATTTCACCGCCTAATTTAAAACTTGGGTAATTTTTTACAGCACCTTTCCCATGGGTTATCTCCTCGTTGGTTTCAACGAGGTGATCCTTCACATCCTGTCCACTGTTATTACAAACCTCTTTCGCTTTTTGAATTACTGAAGTAAAATTTCGGAAGTCATTATAGTCAAGCACTTTCGCAAGTTGCCTCGCCATCCAAAATTCATTGCCGTTTTCATCAGATTGTTTGATTTGTTCAAACAGATTTTCATGTGGGTTCATCGGTTTTTTTGTCATAACTTAATCTTTAGGGAACTACTAATTGTTGTTTATTTACAACTACGAATATAATCATTCCAGATCACAATTGCCAATTAATATTTTCCTCAAAATAGGTTTTTCATAACGACATACAAACAAAAAGAGGACAAATGTCCTCTCTGAAATGCTATGTATTTTTTACGATTTTAATCTAAATTACTTCTGCCACTGCAATAGCAATCGCTGCGCCGAAAATCCGGGGCCAAAACTGAGCATCATTCCATAGTCTCCCTCCGGAATTTCTTTTTGCATGTATCGGTCTAAAACATAGAGCACTGTGGCGCTTGACATATTGCCATAATCGCGAAGTACAGCTTTTGTTTCATCGATATTTTTACCAAGCTGATGGAATAGCCCTTCTACAATCTGCACAATTTTTTTACCGCCCGGGTGAAATATCAGGTGATTCAAATCATCGATAGTCAGGCCATTTTTCTCCAAAAAAGGAAAAAGTACTTCCGGAAAATGTGCTTCAATTTTATCGGGCACCGATTTATCCAGAACCATTTTCAACCCTGTATTACAGACGTTGAACCCCATCATGTCGATTTCATCGTAAAAATGATACATTTCTCCAGCTATAATTGCAGGTTTCAATTCATCGGAAGGGCCTAAAATAGCACAAACTGCACCATCACCAAAAATTGCAGCACTGACCATATTGGCCATATCCCAATCCTGATGCTGAAAAGTACTTGTTGGTGATTCAAAAGCAATGATGGCCGCTCTTTTGTCAGGATTAGCTTTCAGTATATTATAGGCGTAAATCAATGCAGAAGTTCCACCTGCGCAACCCATTTCGGTTATTGGCATCCGCACAACATCCTGTCTCATTCTCAGTAGATTGATCAGATAGGCATCAATTGAGGGGATCATAATGCCTGTACAGCTTACCGTGATAATATAATCAATATCAGTTGGCTGAAGATTTGCCTTCTCCAAAGCTCCTTTCAAGGCCTTGTGCGTAAGATCAATAAAGGCCTGTATGAAAAAATTATTCTTTTCCTCAAAACTCGTTTCTTTGAAGACTTCATCAATATCCATTATAGAATATCGGCGGTCTACCTGAGCATATTTAAATAATCGGCGTACTTTTTCACGAAAACGTTCGTCCGGATGTCGGCTGAGCCAGGCCTCTACGTGAGGCATTGACTCATCAGTTTCACGGGTATAGGGCGGCAGAGCAATATTTGTGGATAGGACTTTCACGATTTTATGGATGGTTTGAATACTATAATTTTAAAAAGTGGTTTTATTTCAATGCTAGGACTTCATAACGAAAAGCCCATTTCCAAGTTATTTTAGGTTTATTTATTGTAGCGTCTTCAAAAAGTTTAACCAATTCTCTTTTGGTAAAAGCCCTTCTTATAGAGAGTTTTCCATCTGAACAGATCATTTTGCTTGCACCCAATATTCGTGTAACAATGTCAAAAAGCAAATATGCCAATTTTGATCGTTCCAGATCATTGATTACAATACCTATTGCTGCAGAATTGTTCAATGTTTTCAGAATCTTAACAATCTCAGCCTCTGTAAAATGGTGCAAAAAAAGGCTGCATAGCGCAATGTCATATTCAAGAGCTGCAAACTCTTCTGAAAAAACATTGAGTTGCCGAAAGCTTATCTCAGGATAATCACTGCAATATTTTTTGGCGTACTCAACAGTAAAAGCGTTGGCATCCAATCCGATCAATTCTGTTTTTATTCCATTTTTTCTTGCCCAATCGGCTATCAGTTTTAAAATCTCACCGCCACCACATCCGATATCAACTATTTTTAATGTTTTTGGGTTATCACCCTGTAATTTCAGTAAACTTTTAATTCCCTGAAGTGCAACTGATGATCCACCCAGCCATCGGTTAACCCTGGCGAGCTGTTTAAGTGTGGAAGCCAATTCATCACCTTCCATCTCCAGATCGTCCATGATTTCTGATTCGTTGGATCGTTTTTTATAATGAAACATTTATATTTCGGTAAAATGATGAACAATAATTAGATCTTTTTACCGTGTGTAAACTTGATTACTGACTTGGCCATAAAAGGAAATATTTTCAATGTGCGGACCGCAGTACCCGATATAAAAGGGGTTCCAAAAAAGTTTTGTAAAAAACCACCTGCTTTGATTCGGGTAGAGAAATGACTTTTCCAGATTTTAGTATAATTCTTTTCTAATGTAATTCTGTCTATTTCAGTTTTAAAATAGCTCAAAACCTCTTCTGACAGGAGTTTTGCTCCATGAATTGCCATTGCCATACCATTGCCGCAAAGCGGATAAATCAACCCTGCTGCGTCGCCCACCATTAAAACATGCTGATCAGTCAGATTTTTTTCATGAAAATAAATTTGACTAATACTCAGCGGAGCTTTAAAAACAGGTTCCCAATTATGAAAAACAGTTTGCAGGTGCGGGTTCTGAGAAAGCAGCTCCAACTCCATTTTGCGAATATCTTTGTATTTCTTAAGATTTGACTCAGAACTGAGATAACAGACATTTATATGGCCCGTTTCTACCATAGAAAGTCCGCAATAGCCTCCTTTGAAATTGTGCAAGGCCACCAATTCCTCCGGAAAATCGCCTTTATAATGGCATTTTACTGCAATATAAGGGCTGCGTTTTTCAAAAAAACTGCGTTTCAGATTTTTATCAATAACCGATCTTTTACCTTGTGCTCCGATAATTAGTTTGGCATTGAAAACTTGATCCTTTTGCGTAAAAATTCTAAATAAGTCGCTATTTCCTACTTTTTCAATATGTTCTGCCGAATCGTTCAATTGAAAATTTACAGATTGAGAAAGGGCAATTTGATAAAGTGCTTCATCTAAAGCAAAACGGCTGAGACCAAAACCGCCCAAGGGCAATTCCGTCGAAACCTTTATACCGGAAACGGCACTGAGTTCAAATCGGTTTATGTTTTTTGCACCGAAATTAAAAGGGTCAAAACCCAAACTTTTCAGGTATTCGAACACCTCATTGGAAACATACTCTCCGCAAACCTTATGCTGAGGGTAATCCTTCTTTTCGATAAGAAGAACAGAAAGGCCAGCTCTGCTTAATTCAATTGCAGATATCAATCCTGAAAGTCCGCCCCCGATAATAATAACATCATAAATCATTGAACTGCATTTTACATATCATCTTCTTCTTCATGAACATACAGTTCCCAAAGAAAATCTGTTTTCCAGCTGCTATCACCTTTCAGATAAGCCAAAAATATTTTTAGAATAGTCTCCAAAGGAATGTTACAATCTGTTGCAACATAGTGCTGATCAAGGCTCCCATCCTGATATTCCAAGATAAAACCTTCTCCTTCCAAATGACTTACTGCCGATTGAACATAGGTCATATCATTTTTGGAAAGGATCACAAAATCGTCGATATCATCTTCTCCGTAACCCTTAAAACCGTCAATAATATCCTGTTCTGCTGGATTTGGAATCATTTGCAAATCTGATCTTTCAAATTTCATATTCGTTATTTTTGATAAATTATGCGTACACGCTATTTGCTATAGATTTGACAACTTTTATAAAGTTGTCAAATCTGTGCAAATGCAGGTATGCGCAAGCGTTATGGTTTACACATCTGCCCTATGAACAAAATTGATCCTGTTGAATTATCTCTGATAAGATAAATGAAGGGGTGATTTGCATGGAATACTACTTTGTCTTCCGGATCCATTGGTGCTGAAGTTGCCTTAGTTTCTACAGCAGTAGACGCAGCGGCCTTTGTTCCTTTTTCGCTGACTTCTACTACTGCTTCATGAATAATCGCAGAAATCTGAAGATGAACGGTAGGGCTGATTCTTGAAAAATCTGAAGTGGCGGAGAAAGGCTCTGTCATGCCCAAATCTTTGAAAACAGATACGAGATCTGATTTCGAAGTCTGTTTCCACTTAGGCAGTTTAAGGTCAAGCATTCCACCGAATGAGGAAAGGCTGTCCAACATTTTTTGGAGTTCCTCACTGCTGAGTTCTTTAAGCAAGGTATTTAGACTTTTGAAATTAGTGCTACTGTCAGTTTGAGGCAACAAAATTACCATCGATCCTTTGTTTTCATGATATGGTAACTCCAATACCTGAAATTTTTCATTTTGAAAATAAGTGAATCTGAAATCGCTATCATTTTTGTCCCAAGTTTTATTCATAAAATCAACTTCAGTTGATTTTTCCGAACTTTCTTTGAAAGGTGCTTTTACTGTTTGACTTTTTTCAAAAGGCATTGCCCAGCCACCATAGAAATACACTGCATTGACCAAAACCAACTGTGCACCGTCCAATGATGAGGGTTTTAACAAATCGGGAATCATTTTCTGTGTTTTTTCCGAAACCCAGTTGTTGATTATTTTTGCGGCTTCCTCTGTTTTTGAAAAATCAATATTTTGAACAGCAGCGCCATAAGCATTTTTGTTTAGCCCGGCAAACTGCGAATAAAGTTCAACGTCCTTATTGGTAAACAATCTGTTGGCTACATTGATGGTAAATTCCTTGATTTTGGCATCTTTCTGCAATTTTGCATTCAAACTGCCGAAAGCCTTATGAAAATTCTCCGTATTTGCCGGCCAATGCATGGTTTGACTCATTTCTGACTCCGTATCGGCTGAGGCGCCGGCAAAAGTCATTGCCAATGCTGAGGAAATACTGAATGGTGAAATAAACAGATTGTCGGCCCCGGCCATTTTCTTAAAAATATCCAATGCAAATGCATTATTAGCCTTCACCAATTCTTTCATTTCGAAAACTTCGCCTGTTTTCAACTTTTTATCTTCGGGTGTAGCCGATTCTTCGGCACTTTGTTCCGTTTTACAAGATAAAACTATGAAAACCAATAAAATAAAAGTTAATATTTTAGTACTCATGGGTTTTGATTAAATTTTATTCACGATTTTCCACTTAATACATTGCAATCTTATTCAAAAATAGACTAAAAGCATCAAATATTCCATTCTTTAGCATTTTATGAAGTTAAAAACTTTTTAGACTTGAAGCTTTCATCAGTTTTGACTATCTTTGCGGCGATTATGCTTTGAAGTAAAACCTAAACAAAAGATACAATCATGAAAATCGGAATCATCAGAGAAGGTAAAACTCCCCCCGACGCACGTGTTCCGCTTACTCCTGCACAATGCGTTCAAATACAGAAAACATTGTTGGGTGATGAACTGAAATATCCTGGCTTAAGTTTTGCCATACAACCCTCTCCTATCCGTTGTTTCAGCAATTCGGAATATAGCGGTGCTGGACTGAATATACAGGAAGATCTTTCAGACTGTGACATCCTAATCGGAGTAAAGGAAGTTCCTGAAAGTCTGTTAATTGATAACAAAACCTATTTGTTTTTCTCCCATACTATCAAGGAACAGCCGCATAACCAAAAACTGTTAAAATCCATTCTGGATAAAAATATCAAATTGGTAGATTACGAAACATTAACAGACCGCACAGGACAGCGGGTTATTGCTTTCGGAAGATTTGCAGGAATAGCCGGTGCGCACAATGGCCTAATGACTTACGGCAGACGTACAGGCGCTTTCAACCTTCCCCAAATGATTGATTTCAAAGATTTTGTCGAAGCAAAGGCCTATTACAAAACTTTAAAATTTCCTGCCTTCAAGATTGTGCTTACCGGTAGCGGCCGGGTTTCAAACGGAGCTGCTGAGGTACTGAATGCAGCCGGAATTTTAAGGGTAAGTCCCAAAGATTTCCTCTCAAAAACCTATCAGCAGGCGGTTTATACGCAACTCGACTGTGACCACTATGCGGCTCATAATGAAAATAAGGGCTTTGATATGGACGAATTTATAGATCATCCCGATCATTTTCATTCCATTTTCAAACCTTATGCGGAAGCTGCAGACCTCATGATCAACGGTATATATTGGGATAACCGGGCGCCAAAATTTTTCTCAATGGAAGAAATGCGCAGTCCTTTATTCAAGATAAAGGTGATTGCCGATATTACCTGTGATATTGCTCCACAAGCTTCCATTCCTTCTACTTTATTTGCCTCAACCATAATTGAACCTGTTTTTGGTTTCGATCCAATTTCGGGAACTGCAGTCAACCCGTATCAGCAAAAGACTATAGATGTAATGAGTATTGATAATCTTCCGAATGAAATGCCCCGCGATGCTTCAACCGCCTTCGGCGAACAATTTATTGTCAATGTTTTGGATGAATTGCTGGGCCTTAGTTATACAGGTATGATTGAAAGGGCTACAATTGCGGACAAAGGACAATTGGGAAAACATTATCAATACCTAAAGAGATACGCTGAAGCAATTCCGGCTTAATCGATAAAATAACTCTAAGAAAATGGACAGAATTGGGGCGTTTTGGCAATGGTTCACTGAGAACCAGGACCGTTTTATGGTCATGCAGGCAGAAGGTAATGAAAGCCTTTTTACAGAACTTTCAGATGAATTGAAGAAATTGGACGAACATCTGACCTTTGAATTCAGCAATATACAGGACAACGGTAAAAGAGAATTTATTCTGTCAGCTAACGGTATCAGTAAATCTTTTCCAATTGTTTTTCAATTGCACGAAGCTGCTCCCGAACTTCAAAATTGGGATATCATTGCATTAAAACCCCGAATAGATCACCCGGGAGATATACAATTAAACCTGAGCGGTAAAATATTCGGCATTGAAGACATTTATTTTGAATGGTTTAAAGAAGACGATTGTCTATCCGTAATCCTTTATATGAGAGCCGATTATCCTGAAAATGTATTGGCACAAATCGGATTTATCTTTTTGGACTTACTACTTGGTGAATACGATGTCGCCACAAAATTAGGCCATATTGACTTCAGAACTCTTGAAGAAAGCCGTGTCGACGGCCTTTTCGAGCTCATTGACCTGAGAGAGATTATGGATAGGGAATTTCCGGAATAATCATATCAGGATTAAAATATAAAACGATATGCGTTTTAAAATTCATTATTTCTTCAAACCAATATTAAAACCCAATCCAAAAGTAATTCTCCATTCGCCCAAAGGAACTGTAGCCGGTGCACCGCCACCCGAAAAACTGCCAAAAACTCCACGTGTAGCCACATAGAAATTAAAGAAACGGCTCACATAAAAATTTACACCGCCGATAAGTGTTGCAACAGGCACCAACTTGAATTTTGAATTGTATAGAGCCAAATCCGTATCACTCCAATATTTTATTCGGACAAGCTGCACCCCAGGTTGAAAGCCCAAATAGGGATCCACAATCGCTTTATCTGTAAAATGATAGGCAGCACCAAAATAGAGTCCGTGATTGTCCAATAAAATTCCATTTTCCTGCATATTGATATATACAGCAAAATCTCCACGCACTGATACCCTTTCCTGCAGCTGATATTCCAATAAACCGCTAACATAAGTTGTAAGCAAATTCTGTTTGAACAGATAGCCGGGTTCAATGGCACCTGTAGCACGGAGCATTCCGTCCTTTTTCAGGACTTTATCTTCTTGAGCCTCTGCTGAAACTGCAAGAAACATCAGCAAACAGCCAAGAAACATTTTGAAATTTAAAAGCTTCATATTTATGTAAGATAAAAGATAAAAGAAGAACAGAAGTACGCTCAGCGAATCGAAGGACTACGATGTGAAAGAAGCTACTTTCTACCAACAGTCAAACAATTTATAGTAAACCCCAACCGTTAATAAAATATGACCTTCCAAAGCGGCTGACTTGTGTTGTTCAATCGTCACAACATCATTGACAACATCAGCGTGTATATCCTGACCCAAATGCACCATATATTGTCCTAATAAAGAAACATCAAAACGGGGGGTCAGATTAAAATGTGTGCCAAGACCAGCCTGAATAGCACCGCTCCATCGCTGTTTCATATTTGCAGGATTTGCATTTTCAGATACTCGGGTATAATCGAAGCAATGTCCGGCCAAAATAAAGGGCTTTACTACTTTGGAAAAATCATCATTGCCGGCCAAAGGATAGAACATGACCGACCAACCAATGTGATAATCGCTGCGGTTGGCAAATCGGTGAATATCGGAATTCAGATAATCGAAAAACCATTCCGAATTGATGTATTTACTGAATTGTAATCTAAATGAACCACCGGCGCCAATACCAAAATTAGACCAATCATGATTGCCAAAAAGACTGGCAGTGCTGCGCATTCCAAAGGAAAATATTCCGGATGGATTGTTTTTGTAAGGAGCTTTTTTCTCTGTCTGAGCACTCAAAGTCATCCAAACTGAAAACATGAGGAAGACTATAATATTAAATTTCTCATATACATTCTTTTGTAATCGACATAACGGAAATACAACTATAAAAGTATGTCTTTTTTATGAAGATGCTGTTTCCCGGAACTTAGAATTTCTCAAAACCTGCTCAGGCAAATCAAAAAATCAATAATGTGTACTCCATTAGAGTTTATATAATTCCAATCATTATATTGTTTTAATCAATTGTAATCTACCAAATTCAACTTTTTAAAATGACATAATTTTCAAATCCCCAAATTTTCAAATCTTCAAATTATAAAAACTATCTTTGCACTGGAAATTATCTTCATAACTATAAAATATACCCGTATGGCAAACGCATTTTTCCGCGTACCGGAACCCAAAAATGAACCTGTTCTCAGTTATGCAAAAGGTAGCCCCGAACGTGCGGCGCTCAAAGCACAATTGACTGCTTATAAAGCAATGGAAATGGACATTCCGATGATTATCGGAGGTAAAGAAGTCCGTACCGATAATAAAATTGCCGTTCGCCCTCCGCATGAACTCAAACATGTTTTGGGATATTACCATAAAGGAAGTGCCGAGCATGTTAAAATGGCTATCAATGCAGCACTTTCAGCACGCGAGGCTTGGGAAAATACTTCCTGGGAACACCGTGCAGCTGTATTTTTAAAAGCAGCCGAATTGTTGGCAGGACCATATCGCCAGAAATTGAATGCAGCCACTATGTTGGGTCAGTCCAAAAATGCTTATCAGGCAGAAATTGATGCCGCCTGCGAATTGATTGACTTTTTCCGTTACAATGCCTATTTTATGCAGCAGATCTATCAGGATCAGCCAATTTCCTCGCCGCTGGTTTGGAATCGCATGGAGCATCGTGCTTTGGAAGGATTTATTTTGGCCATTACCCCTTTCAATTTTACTTCTATTTGCGCCAATCTCTGTACCGCCCCTGCCCAAATGGGTAATGTTATAGTGTGGAAACCGGCAACGACACAGGTTTATTCCGCCAAAGTCATAATGGATCTGATGAAAGAAGCAGGCCTCCCTGACGGTGTTATTAATATGGTTTTTGCGGAAGGTTCTGTAGTGGGCAATACTTGTTTCTCCCATGCTGAATTTGCCGGACTGCACTTTACGGGCAGTACTTCTACCTTCCAACGTATGTGGAAAACAATTGCTGAAAACATGCCAAATCATAAATATTATCCTCGAATTGTCGGTGAAACAGGCGGCAAAGACTACATTGTAGCTTATCCGGATGCCAATGCCAAAGCTGTAGCTGTGGCACTTTCTAGAGGCGCTTTTGAATATCAGGGACAAAAATGTTCGGCTGCTTCCCGCGCCTACATCCCTGCAAGTCTTTGGCCGGAAGTAAAGAAACACTTGTTGGCAGATATTGCCGATATGAAAATGGGCAACCCCGAAGATTTTAGAAATTTTGTCAATGCTGTTATCGACGAAAAAGCTTTTGACAGCATAGCTGCATATATCGATAATGCAAAAGGAAATCCTGAAGTTGAAATCATAGCCGGTGGCAATCACAGTAAAACAGAAGGTTATTTCATAGAACCTACGGTTATTCGCGTTGACAGTCCTTACTACATCACAATGTGTGAGGAAATTTTCGGACCAGTCATGACCATTTATGTTTTCGAAGATGAAAAATTCTGGGAAACGATGGATGCATTGGACAAGGCTTCTCCTTATGCATTGACCGGTGCTATCTTCGCTACAGACCGTCAGATGATCGAAAAAATTGCGCACAGACTGCGTCACACTGCCGGTAATTTCTACATCAATGACAAACCAACCGGTGCAGTGGTCGGTCAACAGCCTTTTGGCGGCGGTCGTGCATCCGGTACCAATGACAAAGCAGGTTCTTACCTAAATCTGATCCGTTGGGTTTCTCCTAGAGCGATCAAAGAAAACTTTGTTCCGCCGACTGATTATAAATATCCGTTTATGGAGGAAGCCTAAATTGATTTGAAGATTTGAAAATTTGGAGATTTGAAGATGCTCTTTAATACTAGAATTCCTTAGCATTTTAAAAATAATTTTGGCCGCCCTTCAGGGCGGTTTTTTTCATGATATATATATAAATAAATTGATATTTTTGTATGTACATTAGGAAGAAATTCAAATCATTCATGCTATAAGAGAAAAAAATACTTTTCAAATTATATTAGACAATAAGTAATAAAGTAATCCATTAAATATTGAACCACTAAAATATGCTACAAATAAATTTGCTTTAATAAATTCAAAAAATCTACACCTATGTTCAAAAACCTCATTTTATTAATAGTGCTATCAGTTTCCCAACTTCAAGCACAATTCCCCTGGGAAAATCCACTTGTCATTGCGCATTCAAGCGATGGCATAACATTCAATAATTCAACAGTTTTTCAGGACTCCTCCGGAGTGCCGAGTGCAATCAGTTGGAAAGGCGATACCCTCATCTGTGTTTTTCAATGGTTTCGACTGCCCAACCCAAGTGCGAGTTGGGACAAAGTTGCTGTTAAATTTTCGTATGACAATGGCATTAGTTGGACAGAACCAACACCAATTATTATAAATGGAATTCCGACTCAATACCAGCGACCATTTGATCCTACTTTGGTAAAACTTTTGAACTCTGATAGTCTGCGCATTTATTATTCTTCCAGTGATGGAATCCCAATGGGTGGTCTTGATTCAACAGTCAATACTTATTCTGCGCTAAGCGCTGATGGCATAAATTTCAATTTTGAACCTAATCCGAGAGTAGATGTACTGAACAGAAAGGTGATAGACCCTGCCGTTGTATATTTTAATAATTCCTGGCATTATACCAGTCCAATCGGGGCCCCACAGGATGGTGCCAATCACTATGTATCGCCAAATGGAATTAATTTCAGTGCAGCGCCGGTCATAGCATCCGATAATTCACATAACTGGACAGGAAATTTCGTCGTTGAGGATAGCACAGAACTTCGTTTTTACGGTTCAGGACCGATAATCTGGTACAACAGCACCGCGAATGGCGGCTTATGGAACGGTTTTATCAACACCAATATACAAGGCGGAGACCCGACTGTGGTAAAACTTTCAGACAGCAGTTATATCATGATATATGTTGGTGCTCCAAATTTTACTGCATTAAATATTACAGATTCCAATGAAGCTGAATACAAAATTTATCCTAATCCTACAGCTGATATGATTTATATACAAAGTATCGCTCAAAAGGAATTGATTGCTTACCGAATTTATAACAGTAGCGGGCAGCTTGTTCAGAGCGGAAAAGTACAAAATAATAGCTCTATTGGTCTTTCCGGATTGAAAACCGGATTGTTTCTGTTACAATTGGGCGCTGAGTCTAAAACTTATAAAATTATCAAGCAATAAACCCAGCCATTTAAAGTCTGCAAGACATCGAAAAAAGTTTCCTTTCAGAGAACTGGCCAAATCGATCTGCTTCATTATCATCTGCAGAGATACTTTCAACTGAGGAAGCAATAATGATTTTCAAAAAGCTACACAGGCCCTGAGAACTACGGCAGACAAAAACAATTGAAACAATGTCTGGACTCTCAATAATAAATATAAATTCAGCCTAAATGGCAGGTATATGTTTGGACTGCAAAGGATTTGGGAAACGAGATTCGAATATCATTTTATTGATGGTTCATTGGGGAATGGTAGAATTTGGCAGGATGGTGGATATTGGTTAGGGGGAATATCTATTGAATACATATTTCCCAAAAAAAAGTTAAAAAATAAAAAAGAGGCTTTAATGCCTCTTTTTTATTTTACAGAAAGTGGCATGTTAAAATATTTAATAAATTTATAAATAACAAAAATACATTGTCATACAAAAAGCAAAACCTGCGACAGAGTATTGTAAACCGGCGAAAAACACTTTATGACTGAAGAGGAAATACATAAGCAGTTAAGGCATTGGCATAAAGACAGTTTCGGCTGGGCCTTGCATTGCTGTGCCGGTAATGAAGCTGATGCCGAAGATATACTTCAGACGGTTTATTTGAAAGTATTGGAAGGCAAAGCAAAATTTGATGAAAAATCTGCTTTTAAAACCTGGCTTTTTTCAGTGATACGATTTAGTGCGATTGATGCTTTGAGAAGACAAAAAGTGCGGCAGTCAAAACTGGAAATTGTAAAAAAAGAGGCAGAAACTTCTACTATGATTGTTGAGGAATCTGAAGAAGCAAGAGCTGAACCGGATCTGGAAAAATTTAAAGCTGCATTGGAAAGATTACCTGACCGGCAACGCGAAATTCTGCTTTTAGTTTTTTATCACGATCACAGTATTTCTGAAGCGGCAGTTGTTATGGGCGTTTCACTGGGTACGGCAAGAACACATTATGAAAGAGGAAAAGAAGCTCTGAGGAAGACATTAAGCATGGAACAATGAGAAAGCATTTGATACTTGGTAAGGTACAAAAGTCTCTAAATCTACTAATCTAATTGTCTTATTAAAAAGTCTAAAATCTAAAATCTAAAATCTCACATCTAAAAAAATGGAAGACAAGGATATAAAAAAATACTTTGAAGCCTTAAAAAAATCGGAGAATATAGCAACGCCCGATTTTGATTTGCTTTTACAAAGACCAAGACCGGTTTTGGAAAAAACAACTCCGATTCGCAGGATATTAACTTGGACAGCTGCTGCTGCATCTGTTGCACTCATTGCTTTGGCTACTGTTTGGTCACTGAACAATAGTTCCGGAGATAAATTAGCTGAGGAAATAATAACGGAGGAAAAAAATATTATGAATTGGGAGTCTGAAACCGATGTACTGCTTCCTGTAGAACATAACAAGGGTGAAACCTTTGCATATAACAGTTTAGAAGCGCCCATTACTGCTAAAAAGCCTGTTTTAAAAGAAGAAGTTAAAAATTTATTGAAAGAAGTACCTGAACTGAAAGCAGAGGATTATAAATATGGTGCTTTGAGCGATTGGGAATCCCCGACTTCAGATCTGATGCCTTTTTATCGCGGAATGAGCTTTATGGGAGAATAATTTATTGAATATCAAAAACATAATAACAGTACAATCACAAAATTCAACATTATGAAAAACTTTAGACTATTTTTTGCAACTGCAGTTATTTTATTGTTTCTGAGCCACACGCAAAACTTAATCGCTCAAGGTACGCCGCCGGGTCCGCCGCCACATCATCGTGGAGGGCCACCACCCGGTAAACCCGGAACAGATGCTATGCGCAAGGATTTTTATCCGCCCGAAATGGTTATGAAACATCAGACAGATATTGCCCTGAACGATGAGCAACGCAAATTCATAATTGCACAGATGCAGGATGCACAGAAAAATTTTACCGAATGGCAATGGAGCCTTGAGGCAGAAATGGATAAAATGCAGAAATTGTGTGCGGCTGCAAAAGTAGATGAAGCTCAGGTTTTGGCTGCTTTAGACAAGGTTTTGGCCTGGGAAAAACAGATCAAAACCCAACAGCTGAAATTGCTCATTTCCGTTAAAAATAAATTGACTTCTGAACAACTGAAAAAGTTGGATGAGTTCAAGAAAGAAAGAGAAAAGGGAAATTAATTACAAAAGCGGAAGAGATTTGATCTTTTCCGCTTTTAATTTTTTAAACCTTTAAGGAACAATCGAACTTGTTCATTTTGTTTCCAACTCGTTCCTGACATTAGATTGACTATTTGAAAGAGAGTAATTCCACCTCAAAAATTAGGGTTGATCCACCAGCTATTTTACCCATAGACGAATTTCCATAGGCCAAATCACTGGGAATGAAAAATCTATATTTTGCACCCACCGACATCAGCGGAATACCTTCCTGCCAACCTTTGATAACTGCATTCAACGGAAAGCTGAGCGGTGTACCGCGATCTAGTGAACTGTCAAAAACAGTTCCGTCAATCAGGGTGCCATGATAATGTGTAGTTACAGTAGATTGAAGGCTTGGTTTTGCACCTTCTGCTTCTTTGATAATTTCATACTGAAGACCTGATGGCAATACTGTAACTCCGGATTTCTTTGCATTTGCTTCCAAAAAAGCCTTACCTTTTTCCAATGCTTCAGCAGCGGCAGCTGTTTGGTTTTTTGCTGAACGTAACGCAAAAAATATGGCAACTGCCAAAACCAATACCAATGCGATCCAAATCATAATATTAGATTTCATTTCATAGATTTACTGCAAAAATAAAAGCCTGCAGCTAATTGAATTGCTTCAGGCTTTTATATATTTCTTGAAAAATTATTTCCAGTTGAACTGAAATTTCGACTGATTTAGTCTTTTTTAGGTTTTAGCTTAGTTTTGTCTTCACATTTAATTCCACAGCCAAAAGCTTTAGTTTCAGCAGGATCAGGAGTTTTGCCGGCAATCAAAGCCTCTACAGCATCCTGAATATATTTTTTGGTTACTTTTTTATCATCCTTAGCATCGTCAAAAGCACCTTTATAAACCAGTTTCAGGCCTGCATCTGTTTTTTGAACTATGAAACAGTCAGGAGTTTTGCTCGCTGCAAATTTTGGAAATACATTTTGTCCATCATCAAAAAGATAAGGGAAGCTAAAACCTTTTTCTTTGGCGCGTTTCTGCATCAGTTCATAACTGTCTTCTACAGCAGCTTCCATTTTAGGATCATTCGGATTGATGGCAATCACAGAATAACCTTTTTTCTTATATGCTTTGTCAAAAGCGATAATGCGGTCTTCATAAGCAATTGAGAAAGGACAGTGATTGCAGGTAAAGATCAGCACAAAACCTTTGGCATCTTTAAAATCGGCCATAGAAAGCATTTTGCCGTCAATGTTTTTCAATTTAAAATCTTCAACAGCATCACCGATTGCATAGCCTTTTGGACCTTGTTCAACTGTGTCTTTAACTTCTTTTTGAGCAGTTGTGTCTGTTCCTTCTTTCTTTTCATCCGTTCCGGCCGGAGAATTATTACAGGCAGCCAACATGCCCATGGCTAAAAATGCAAATAAAAGCTTTTTCATTTTGTTTGTTTTTGAAATTAATAATTGTGTATATGGTACTTGGTACTTGGTACTTGGTAGAGGGTAGAGAGTACTTTCTATGCTTATAAAAATATGCCACCCCTTCGGGGTTTCCGATTAGCCTAACTAAGATGTTAGTATTTATGCTTATTACCTTTCTGATCGTAATGTTCTCCTACATCGCCTTTTACAGCATTAGACTCATACATTTTATGAGGCCTTTGCATTTCATTCCCAAGAACGTTAGGGTGAATGAGTACAGTTTTCCGCTTATCGTACATTATTTCTATTTCAGTTATATTTGTTTTTTCAACTGAATTATATTCTTTAATGAGACTATAAAACTCTTCGCTGTAAACCTTATTATACAATTTATTAAATGAATCGACCTCCATATCTCCGATAACTACTTTATTGGTGATATAAGACTCTTCTTTACTCATTTTTCTTACTATAAAACCTTCAGCTTCAGCTTCTGCTTGCGTGCCGTTTACTAATCTAAGCGATACAAAGTCTATTTCTTTTGGTTTTTTTTCCTCTTCTTGAGTCTCTTCTATGATTGTTTTGGTAGTATTATTTTCTTCAAATTTATTTACTTCGGCAATCGGGTTAAGGTTGCAGGCAGTCAAAATGCAAATTGCTAAAAATACAAATAAAAGCTTTTTCATTTTGTTTGTTTTTGAAATCAATAATTGTGTATATAGCACTTGGTACTTGGTACTTGGTAGAAGGTACTTTCTATGCTTATCATAACATGCCACCCCTTCGGGGTTTTAACCTATTAGTTTGTATATATTTTAATCATATCACCTCTTCGAGGTTTTTGAACTTTAATTAGGTGTAACTAAATTAAGCTAAAACTTAAATTCATGATTATCGTCTGCGTTCAATATGCCCTGTGAAAGATCTTATATCTTTTATCTTTTATCTTTTACAACAAAGGTTTCAACAAATCTTCCAACTCTTTAGTATTGCTAAAATTATCTTCTACAAATATTCGGTTTTTTGTATTATAAATCAAAGTTGCAGGAATAGAACCGGACCAGTTTTTATCAATTTTCTCCATCCAGACATCGGCGTCTTTCTGATCAAGCACAATGATTTCTGAACTTATTTTACGATCATCAAGAAATGGGATCAATGTCAATTCCAAATTATTCATAAAATCAAGACTCACAAAGATAAACTTTACTTTTTTATCTTTATACATTTTTTCCAACTCCAAAAAAAATGGCAATTCAGCCACACAGGGCTTACACCAGGTCGCCCAAAAATTGACCACATAGGTTATATTTTCCTCATTTCTTTTTAAAACCGCCTGTTCGAAACCCTCAAAAGCATAGACAGGTACTTTTAGTCCTGATTTTGTGCTTAATAATTGCTGAGGTTTTAATAAACTGTCATTTAAAGCAGTTGTTTTTTTTGCCAATGTATCTGAGCTGTTTGTTTCAAGTACTGACTTTTTTTCTCCGGTAGGATTACAGGAAACCATTAAAAATATTAGCAACAGAACAGGTAATAGCAAAGACTGTTTTTTCATAGAAATTTAACAAAACAAAAGTTTTAATAAAAATAGAGCACCAAATCTTTTTTATCAGAATTTAAAGTATCGATCCAAGACTCAAACTGAATTCGAGCAGAAGATTCTTCAATATCCAATGCAGCCATCGCTTCAACAAATTCACTGAGGTCTTTGTTCATAATGGTCAGAACATAAGGAAAATCTACCGGCATGGGCAATTCAGAAATTGGCAATTCGGCTTCCATGTTTATATCCATTATCCAGTTCATGTTCAGGTCCTGCCATTCGGAACATGCCAATGATTTGCCCAATTCGGCGCAGATAATTTCTGACACATAAGCATACAAGTCCGATTCCTGCGGCATTTGCAAAAAACCAAAAAAAATGTCTTTCAGGGCTTCCTCAGGTTGGTAATCACTGTAGGACAAATCCACTACTTTCTCCAACTGCAGTTTTCGATGATCAAAAATGGCATTTTGTAAAGCCTCATTCTTAGATCCGTATACTTTCTGTATGGCTTTTATATCAACCGCGTATGCGTGTATTGCGTAACTCAAAATATTATTGGTTAATGGTTAATTCTTAAATAGCTCTCTCGTCTTTGGGACGAGATCGGTTCTCAATTCTTTTCGTAATTTCTTCCACCTCAATCAAAAAACCGTCATGTCCATATATAGAAGGAATTTCATAATAAAGTGCATTAGGTATATGTCGGGCCAAATACTCCTGTTCTGATGGAGGAATGAGCATATCAGTTTTTAAAGCAATTACTATTGTCGGCATTTCTAAAGTAGAAAGAATTTCTGAGATCTCCCCTCTTCCACGACCGATATGATGCGTATCCAGACATTTACTTAAAAACCAGTAACAATGCGCATGAAATCTAGCTTCGAGCTTTTGACCCTGATAACGGATATAGGATGCGGCTTTAAAATTATCCAAACGCCCGTCTTTATCAGTTTGAGATTGTATATATGATTCTATTGTTCTGTATGTCAAAAGCCCAAATCCCCTAGCAGTTTTCAGTCCTTCAGCACCAGCTTTTTCATCATTATTATAAAGTGTTGCATCTGCTTCCAATGCCATTCGCTGCGTTTCATGAATCGCAATACTCCAGGCAGTTTCCTGTGCCGAACAGGCCAACAGAACAAGTTTACATACTGTACTCTTAGGCAGTATCAATGCCATTTCCATCGCCTGATGTCCGCCAAAAGAACCGCCCATCAGCATTGAAATTTTATCAATGCTAAGATGTTCCATCAAACGAATATGGCTATTTACAATATCGCGCACTGTAAAACGCGGGAAGTGCATTCCATAGGGCTTTCCGGTCTCGGGATTGACAAAACGGGGACTGCTGCTGCCATAATTTGAACCCAAAACATTGGCACAGACAATAAAATGTTTGGAAGGATCCATCAGACAGCCTTCACCGACCATTCCGGGCCACCAATCTGCCACATCCGAATTGGCGGTAAGTGCATGACAAACCCAAATCACATTGTCTTTTGCCGCATTCAATGTTCCGTAACTGTGGTAGGCAATCTGCAATTCGGGCAGTATACCGCCCTGTTCAAAATAAAAGGGCTGATCGTCTTTGAAAATTCGCAGGCCAAAAGGGGCAATGAATTGATGCGTATAATACATGTTCTTTTCTGAAAATCTAAACTGCTTAACTTTATAAAGTTTGAGGTTTTTTTGGCTATCTTGCAGCGTTAAAACTCAAGTTTGATACAAAATTATCTAATTTTCATTTAATCTTTTCTCTTTTAACCATCCTCTTTGCATAAATAATAATGAACACTAAAAAACTCATAGAATGCGTACCCAACTTCAGTGAGGGTAACGACATGAACATCATCAGACAAATAACTGATGCCATCGAAAGTGTAGATGGCATCAAATTGCTTAATGTAGATCCGGGTAAGGCCACCAACAGAACTGTTGTTACCTTTGTAGGCGAACCCGAACAGGTTGTTGAAGCTGCTTTTCTCGGTATAAAAAAGGCAGCTGAACTTATAGACATGAGTAAGCACAAAGGCGAACACCCCCGTATGGGTGCTACTGATGTCTGTCCTTTTATTCCGATTTCAGGGATCAGTATGGAGGAAACGGTAAGCTACAGCAAAATGCTCGGCAAACGTGTTGGAGAAGAATTGGGCATTTCAGTATTTTTATATGAATCTTCGGCAAGTGATACCCGTTGGAAAAACCTGGCCAATATACGCGCCGGTGAGTATGAGAAAATGGCCACCAAATTGGCGACTGATGAGTTTATCCCCGATTTTGGGCCACGCAGTCTCAATATCAAGTCGGGCGTAACGGCAATTGGCGGCCGAGATTTTTTGATTGCTTATAATGTCAACCTGAACAGTACTTCAGAGCGTCGGGCCAATTCCGTTGCTTTCGATGTCCGTGAAGCCGGTCGTATTAAAACCGAAAACGGTAAAAACGTTTTGGATGAAAAAGGAGAACCTATACGCATTCCGGGCGTTTTTAAAGGTGTAAAAGGCATTGGCTGGTATATAGCCGAATACGGCGTAGCGCAGGTTTCCATGAATATTACCAATGTGAATGACGCTCCGCTGCATAAGGTTTTTGAAGAATGCTGCAAATCTGCCGACAAGCGCGGCATGCGCGTGACAGGTTCAGAATTGGTGGGGCTAGTACCCCTAAATGTGATGCTGGATGCCGGCAAATATTTTTTGCAAAAACAGGAGCGCTCCGTTGGCGTTTCGGAGTCTGAAATTATTAAAATTGCCATCAAATCGATGGGATTGGATGAATTGGGACCCTTCGATCCTCAGAAACGTATTATTGAATATATGCTGAATGACAGCAGCAACGCGCCTTTGGTGAATATGACACTTTCGGCCTTTGCTGATGAGACTGCTTCAGAGTCAATGGCTCCGGGCGGTGGTTCCATTGCTGCTTATGTCGGTGCTTTGGGCGTATCGTTGGGCACGATGGTGGCCAATCTTTCTTCCCACAAAAAAGGTTGGGATGAGCGTTGGGAAGAATTCAGTATTTGGGCAGAAAAAGGTCAGGCACTGAAATCGCAATTGTTGAATCTTGTAGATGAAGATACAAAATCTTTTAATGCCATTATTGATGCAATGCGTCTGCCTAAGGCCACTGATGAAGAAAAAACAGCGAGAACTGAAGCCATACAGTCGGCAACAAAATATGCGGTGGAAGTTCCTCTGACAGTAATGGAACGTTCTCTTCAGACATTCGAAATTTTGAAAGCAATGGCGCAGTACGGTAATCCGAATTCTGTCACCGACGCAGGTGTGGGTGCTCTCTGTGCACGTGCAGCTGTTTATGGTGCTTTCCTGAATGTAAAAATTAATATAGGCGGGCTGGAGAATAAAATATATGTTGAGACAATACTAAAAAAAGCTACTAAAATGATTGAATTGGCAGATGCGGAGGAAAAGGCTGTTTTGGAAATTGTGCAATCGAAAATTTAATGAGAATTATTAAAATTTATAAAATAGAGGCTTACAAAGTATTTTGTCTCTTTAGTAATGGGAATCAAGAATTATTGACTTCAACAAACTCTTAAAAAAGTGGAATGTTAAAGAAGTAGATTCTGAATACCCTTTATTAAAACGTTGAAATTAAATATCGTATCCCGATTGAAAACCACAGTTCAAATATAAAAATGCAGTCTACTCTTTTCTGTCCTGGCGGCATTTATCTGAATGCCTTTTAAAATTTTCAAATAAACTAACGCATAATTATGAAACAGCTTTTTTTAGTATTGCTCAGTACAGTAGTTCTTTTCTCATTCACAAACACAGAAAAAAAGAAATGGCAGTTGGACGGTGGACATTCATCACTCCGTTTCTCCGTTTCACATCAGGGAGTAGCCAATTTTAATGGCAGTTTCGGCAAATTCAGTGTTCAGATGACGACTGAAGGTGATGATTTTTCAACAATGCAGGTTGAAATGTCGGCCGAAATAGCTTCCATTAATACTAATAATAGCATGAGAGACAAACATCTCTGTGAGGAAGATTTTTTCAATGCCGAAAAATTTCCCAAAATGACTTTCAAAAGTAAATCTGTTAAGAAAAAAGGCAAAAACAAATATATCGTGAGCGGAGATTTCACGATGCATGGTGTAACAAAAACAGTGGAACTGACTGCAGTTCACAATGGAACAGTGATTTTAGAAGATGAAGGTCAAAAAATTCCGCTCGCAGGTTTCAAAGTTACAGGTACTGTAAAAAGATCTGACTTTGGCATTTCACCAGAGTATAA
>JBIKQC010000280.1:0-6679 GCA_044349855.1 Saprospira sp. | reverse complement strand
GATGCCATTGGCTTTCGCAGCCTTGCGGTCATCAGCACCGAAGGAAGGAGCCGTGTGAACCACACCTGTACCGTCTTCGATCGTAACAAAATCACCCGTTATTACACGGAAAGTATCTGTAAAACCGTCCAGTTCCTCAATATCGTTGCCGAAAGCAAGCAGCTGTTCGTAACGTATGCCCGAGAGCTGAGTGCCGCTAAAAGATTCGCTGCGGCCTTCTTCTTTGGCCTGATTTTTACCTTCACCGAACCATTTTCCCACCAAATCCTCGGCCAGTACTACGCTGACAGGGATATTGGTATAAGGATTATGTGTTTTAATTTTTACATATTTTATTTTTGGGCCTACAGTCAATGCGGTATTGCTCGGTAATGTCCAAGGGGTGGTCGTCCAGGCCAGGATGCGAACATCTTCATCTTCCGATTCAAACAGGAAGGCTGATTTTTCGTTGCGCTGTACCTTGAAAGAAGCCACTACTGTATTGTCCGAAACCTCTTTGTAACAGCCGGGCAGATTCAGTTCATGAGAGCTGAGTCCGGTTCCTGCTGCAGGAGAGTAGGGCTGAATGGTCAGTCCTTTATATAAAAATGATCTGCCATCCTTATCTTTTTTATTGTAAAGCTGCTTGAGTAACCACCAGCAGGATTCAATATAATCATTCTCATAGGTGATATAAGGATTATTCATATCAACCCAATAGCCCATCTTTTTAGTCACATCATCCCAAAGGTCCGTGTATTCCATCACAGTAGTACGGCAGGCCTGATTGTATTCCTCTACAGAGATTTTTTTGCCGATATCTTCTTTGGTAATGCCCAATTTTTTCTCAACGGCAAGCTCAATTGGCAGACCGTGGGTATCCCAGCCCGCTTTGCGGCGTACGAGTTTGCCTTTCATGGTCTGATAACGGCAGAAAGTATCTTTTATGCTTCGTGCCAATACATGGTGAATGCCGGGCTTACCGTTGGCAGAGGGTGGTCCTTCGTAAAATACAAAGTTGGTCATACCTTCACGTTCGGTAACGCTGCGTTCAAAGACGCCGTTTTCCTTCCAAAATTCTAGGGTTTCCTTGTCTATAGCAGGGAGGTCGAGCTGTTGAAAAAGTTTGTACATATATAGATTGTCAGATTATCAGATGTTAGAAAGCAGATTGATACAATATAAAGCTGTTTCTAATTCGCCATGAACCAGCAGATTTTAGTCTGATAATCTAATATCTGACAATCTGCTATCTCAATTGAGCTGCAAAAATAATAAAGCTCCGACAAATATTTCAATCTGTCGGAGCTTTTATCAATACTAGCTGCAAAAAAGGGAGAGTGTTGAAAATCAATATTTTAATACTTTAGAACAAATATTGTAACCTGTTGATTTTCAATCTCGACTGCTTTTTTTTTGATTTTTGCAGGCAAAAATCAAAAATTGCAAGTAGTATAAATTGTTTCATTAATAGGATATTACCTCACACAGACTGATGTTTGCGGAGTGAAATAGCCATGATAATTATATGTTGAGATGTATACATCGTAGAGTAGAAGGTAGTGGTGTAAAATTGGAAAGAATGCATAAAAAAAGCATACGAGATGATTAACCGCAAAATGTTTCAAAAAGTTCCATTGGTGATATATATTTATTTTAATAATACGATTTATTGTATTTACTAACTTATTATCAAGTAATTGCAGGATATTTTTATAATATTTTTTTTAAAAGATGGTCTTTAGCTATTTAGCGCCGATCTCTTTGTTTGAGATTTTTTATCTGTTTATTTTGAGGATTTAGCTTTTTTTATTTTTGAGATCCTAAAAAGGTATTAAACTGTTCTCCCTTTAACAAAATAATAATACCTCAAATTTGTTGTTTTCAATCAATCATCGTAATATTGCGATATAATATATTTGAGTCAAATATAACAATGCCTTGAATCTCCTAATCTGTAAAACTCTTAAGCTAAAAAGGTGGGAATCAGCAAAACAGAACATTTTACCAATGAACAGCTGGAATTGGCTGAAATGGCTAAGGCATTGGCACACCCGGCAAGGATCGCAATTCTGCAATACCTGATCAGAACCAATGTCTGTGTCTGCGGCGATATCGTCGATGCACTGCCATTGGCTCAGTCTACCGTCTCTCAGCACCTGAAGGAACTAAAAAAAGTAGGTCTGCTGAAAGGCGAAATAGAAGGGACATCAGTCTGTTATTGTATTGATCCGATTGTCTGGAAAAAAGCAGAAGCTGTTTTCAGCGTTTTTTTTGCGCAGTTCAAAAATGGCTGTGATCGCTGTTGTTGACCTGCGCTTGCAGGCGCCCGCCCCCCCGCACAGATTTGACAACTTTTAAAAAGTTGTCAAATCTGTAGCCGGGTGGGCCTGCGATTATAAATAATAATATTCGTCATATTTTTTATCAAAATTCATCGCAATTTTACGATTATGAAAACAGCTTATTTGATTATTCTATCAACCTTATTGTTTTCCTGCAGCGAAATAGAGCAGGGACAAGCCTCCCTTGCCGTTCAGCCTGAAAAAAAATTAGTAAACGTAAAATCAGAAAAAATGAATTTTTATCCCAAACTAACCCAAAATATCGAAAAAATACTGACTCAGAACATTCAGGAGCGGTTGGAAACTGAAGAGCGAGATAGACCTTTGGTCGACACTACCTCAGTTTATTATCACTACCTGAATGAAGAGCCTCACAAAACATCTTTGGATAAAATTGCAGCATACATTCGCGGAAAGCAGGAAAAAAATGAAACCTGCGAAATTATTTTCATCTGTACACACAACAGCCGCCGCAGTCATCTGGCACAGATCTGGGCACAGACAGCCGCAGCGCATTTTGAACTGAAAAATATTGTCACTTATTCCGGCGGTACGGAGGCTACAGCCTTCAATGCCCGTTCAGTTGCGGCATTGGAAAGAGCCGGTTTCAAGATTGAAAATCCCGGCGGTGAAAATCCGCACTATAAAGTCCGTTTTTCCGATGATTTTCCGGCAATGGAATGTTTTTCAAAAAAATACAGTGATGCTCAAAATCCCCAAAAAGGCTTTTTAGCGGTTATGGTCTGCGATGACGCCGACGAGGCCTGCCCTTTAGTTGCGGGCGCCGAAGCAAGAGTTTCCCTGCCTTTTACTGATCCGAAAAAATCTGACAACAGTCCTGAAGAAGCTGCAACCTATGATGCAAGAAGTCTGCAGATTGCCGCTGAGATGTATTATGTGATGAAATTGGTACTAATGTAGAGGGTAGAGGGTACTTGGTACTTAAAAAAAATAGATTCAGGAATATTTTAGAATTGTAATATAATTGACTATCAATATTTTAATTGTTTATTTTTTAAAATCTTCGATTTTACTCTCTTCCCATTCCAATGTCAAAAAAAATAGCATTTTTCGAAAAATACCTCAGCCTCTGGGTTTTGATCTGTATCGTTGTCGGGATCGGCATAGGGCAGTTATTGGGAGATAGGATCGAGCTTATATCAAAATGGGAAATTTCGGGTGTAAACATCCCAATTGCCATACTGATTTGGCTGATGATTTATCCCATGATGGCGAAAATCGACTTCGGATCCCTCAACAAGGTGGGCAAAAACCTGAAAGGTTTGGGATTGACCGTAACCGTAAACTGGCTCATTGCGCCCTTTACCATGACTTTTTTTGCCTGGATATTTTTTAAATATATTTATGGGGCCTGGATGAGTCCGGAAGAAGCAGAATCTTATCTCGCAGGAGCTATTTTGCTGGGTGTGGCGCCCTGTACAGCAATGGTTTTTGTTTGGTCCTATCTCTCGGACGGCGATGCCAACTATACTTTGGTGCAGGTTGCAACCAATGATCTGATACTTTTGGTCGCTTTTGTGCCGCTCGTTCAATTTCTTTTAGGCATTAATGGCATCAGCATTCCTTACGATGTACTCATTACTTCGGTTATTGTTTTTGTTGTCATTCCCTTGCTTGCGGGCTATTTAAGCAATCGAATACTGATAAAAAGATATGGAGAAAGCTGGTATAAGGATAAATTTCTGTCTAAGTTCAAACCTGTTTCCATCATCGCTTTGCTCAGCACTCTTGTCTTACTATTTGCCTATCAGGGACAGCAGATTCTTATCAATCCAATACACATATTACTCATTGCCATTCCTTTGAGCATACAAACTTATTTTACATTTTTTATCGGTTGGGGCGGAGCAAGGGCTTTAAAATTACCGCACAATATAGCTGCTCCGGCAGCGATGATTGGGGCGAGTAATTTTTTTGAATTGGCTGTAGCAGTAGCAATTGTTGTCTTTGGTCCAAATTCAGGAGCGGCACTTACAACTGTAGTCGGGGTACTGATAGAAGTTCCCATAATGCTTTCACTTGTTGTATTTGCTAAAAAATGGAAGTATTAAAAAAATAAAAAAATCTACATTATTTTTTGATTTCAAATTATGAAAATGACCTATCTGTAAAAGGATTATATAAGTACTGTATACCTGCTGCCCTAATTCAAAATTACCTTTGATAAATCGCTTGAAACAGGTTATTGAAGGAGAAGTCATCTAAAGCTAAAACAAAGAAAAACGGAAAGTCTAAAAAAGAATGCCTAAAAGCTCAAAAACCAGCTTTGAATTTTCATTCATCAAACTCAAATTTTCATGATCTATCCAAGAATGCACGTAAGTCTTTACGTCAGCAGCATAGAAAAAACAGTAGCATTTTACAATACCTTTTTTGGTATTGATGCACTGAAAGTTAAACCCGGCTATGCCAAATATATTCTGGAAAGCCCATCATTAATAATCTCTTTTGTGGAAAATCCGGAGCGTATCCAGGCCAATTTCGGGCATTTAGGCCTGCAGGTTGATACCGTAAAGGAAGTGATGCAAAGGCTGGAAACTGCCAAGGCTGCCGGACTCAGCGTCCGCGAAGAAATGGGTGTCAGCTGCTGTTTTGCACTTCAGGACAAGTTTTGGGTGAACGACCCCGACGGACATCAGTGGGAAATTTACTTTTTCCATGAGGATTCGGAATTCAATGATCCGCACTATGCCACAAAAGAGGCAACTGCTTGCTGCTCGACATCTGAGATGAAAGAGTTGAATGTAATACAGAAAAAAAGCTGCTGTTAAGCAACTTAGAAAATGCAATAATACAAGCGGAGCCGACGAAAGTTTGCTTCGCTTTTTTGTTTTTTAATAAAAATGACATTTATACCCAAACGAAAATAACTATCTTTGTACATCTAATCTAAGATCACAATGCCTAAAGTCCAGTTTCCAAAGATATGGTAATTGCAATAACAGGTGCATCAGGCCTTTTGGGCAACAACCTTTGCCGTATTTTATCGGAACAGGGACATGAGGTTCGTGCCCTCATCCACCATGATTCAACATCACTGGAGGCCGTAGATGTCGAATTCTACAAAGGCGATGTTCTCAACTTAGACAGCCTTTATCTGCTCTGCGAAGGAGCGGATGCTGTTTTTCACTGTGCTGCAAAAATTTCCATTGACGGCGATCCGGATGGTTCCGTTTTCAAAATCAATCTTAATGGAACTGCCAATGTTATCGAAGCCTGCATTCAACAGAATGTAGCCCGTATGGTACATTTCAGCAGTATTCATGCATTGCAGGCAGAACCGCATACCGATGTCATTGACGAATATACGCCTTATGCCGGCCCAAAGGCATTCAAATATGATCAGTCAAAATCTCAGGCGGAACAATTGGTGATGGAAGCGGTAGAAACCCGCGGACTGAATGCTATTGTCATCAATCCTACCGGTATTATCGGTCCTTTCGACTTCAAACCTTCGCTGACCGGACAACTCTTGTTGGATCTTGGTAAAGGTTCTATGCCTGCTTTGGTAAAAGGCGGTTATGATTTTGTGGATGTCCGCGATGTGGCCAATGCGGCTATCGAGGCCATGCTTAATTCGGTAAACGGTGAAAAATATCTGCTTTCCGGACGTTGGTACAGTATCAAAGAAATTGCCGCAGTTTTTTCAAAAATAAGTGGTAAAAAGGTGCCAAAATTGGTGCTGCCGCTTTGGGTAGCGCAGTTGAGTCTGCCATTTATAAGACTTTGGAGTAAAATTTCGGGTAGAGCACCGCTGTATACCCGCGAGTCGCTCGATATTCTAAAACATGGAAAAACCATTTCACATGCCAAGGCCGAAAAGGAATTGGGATTTAATCCAAGAAGTTTGGAGGAAACGATAAAAGACAGTTGGGATTTTTTGAAGGAATTAAAAAAGTAAGTTTATTTTTCATCCCCTGATCTTTAGTTCGAAGGGAATAGATGCCAAAATGTTTTTACAAAATTATAAAGAGCTTATGTTCCATAAAAAACTGCCGACATCCTTCCCGGACATCGGCAGTTTTTATATTAAGACAGTAGCAAAGAAAGGCTGACAGACACCCTTACACATACATATCTTTACAGTTTCTATGCCCTTTTTTAAATTTTAAAAACTGAACTATTTGTTTAATTTTATGGTTAAAAACCAATAAAACAAGCTATGAAAGCAATAGATATCAATAACAGACTGGTAGATACCTACCTGAAATTGCTCAAAAATTTAGATCCAAAAGTCAAGTTAGATTTGATTAAGAAATTGAGTCTTTCTGTGAAAAATGATCTGAGCAAAAAAAAATCATCATTTAATAAGGCATTTGGCGCTTGGGATAAAG
>JBIKQC010000008.1:0-24277 GCA_044349855.1 Saprospira sp. | reverse complement strand
ACGGCGCAGGAAACTATCGATTCTTTGGAAATGGTGCGTCAGCTGCTCGAAGCAGGTGTTGTACAATCAGGCTTCTGGCATCAGTTTGCCATGACGGCCCACTCGCCCGTTGGCCTGCAGCCCGAGGCCTATGGTGTGGAACATGTCGGACCAGATTTTGGTGGTTTTGCTGAAAATGATTATTACCATGAAGATCCGAAAGGTACGGAGCATGAAGAGTTTGCAGAAGGGCTGCGCATTTCGCTTTTCAACTATATGCAGGGTGCAGGATTCGAACTGTCGCTTTCTGACTGGTTCGATTTTAAAATACCCAAAACAACCGTTAAACCTGATTTTATTGAAAAGGCTATTGCTTCAGCAGAAGAACTGCAGCCAAAATCGGGCAGCAGATTGTATTGGTTGGGCAGAGCACCCGAAATTCAGTATTTTGAGGAAAAAGATGCAAAAGGACGGAAACTGGAATTTGCAGCACTCAGCTGGTACAACAAAAAAGGAGATGCGGGTATTGAAATGCCGGCTGATTTGGGAACCTGGCTGTATCAGGAACTTTGCGGAATAGCTTCAGAAAACGGCAAAATGATAAATTTCTCTGAATTTAAAGACAGTTTTGAAAAAGCAGGACAGGAAAATTTTGGTGCTTTTCTAAATTCAGACCTATGGTGGAGACTAAGAGAATGGGGCCTTTTACTGATGTAAAAATGGTAAAATAACAACCCTGTTATAAACTGTTCAGGATCTCGGTGAGGGCAATGATTGTCTCATTCGCATTGCTGTGCAATAATCCAATGCCGCCCGCTGTCCGCCAGGCATCAATTTTCTTAGGAGTATCATCTATAAGTATGGAAACAGTGTTGGGAAGCACATAAAGATGCTTGTCTTTGTCGAAAATCAAACGGGTATTTAGATCCCATCCCTCACTGTTGGTTGTTGGGGTTTGATTGATTCCCAAATGTGTGTTTACCCATTTTGTTTTTCCTGTTTTTGAAGTCAGCTCAATACTTGGCGCTGACAAAATAGTAGGGGAGTGCGATTGCAACCAGATCCAAAGTGTTTTGCCATCTTCTGTCCAAGGCATTTCAGACCAAAATTCCTCAGCTGCTGATTTAACAATTTCCCAGGCTGAATTTTTGCCATTTTTTTCAGCCCAGTCATCAAATGCAATTCCGCCGGAAATACTACGAAACTGATAGTCAAAATCTGTTAAGACTCCGTCCATATCACAGAATATTCTGAATTGATTCGAATTTTCTAAAAAAAAGTTAAAACTCATTTTTTGCTTAGTATTTCAAGTGTTTATTAATTTGAGATAGAAAAAATTCAATTTATTTATCATTGAAATCGCTAAAACCATATTTTTCCCAATTAAGAGTTCCGCAGCGTAACAGTTCTGAAGGGTAGCCATTAGATTAGTATCTTTTTTAACTCTTCCGATATAAATTTAATTGCTTTTCTATCAATTTTTGTTTTAACTAAGTTTATTGTTAGGAAAAGATCAAAACAATTGTCAAACATATTTAGTCTGAACAGTCTATTTATTTGCTTTTCTGTTCACAATTGAATAAATTTGTGAATTATAAATATTCACTGGACAACCGACTTAGGCATTTGCCAAATAAATACATGAACTTATCTCCTGAAAATATACTTTGGCTTGATGCGCTCCTTTCTGATGATAGGAATGCGGTACTCAACGCTATCTCTACGCTGCCCGCCAAACCCGAGGCAATTCTAACTGCAGTTGACATTCTTTGGCAATTGAACCCCGATGAAGACTTGAGATTGGAAGCAGGGAAAATTTTGAAAACCCTGAAAAAACTCAAGGAACTTAAAACAATTCAAGGCGGTTTTGAGATTTTTAGAAGTCTTTCCGAAATCCTCCCCTGGATGGATGAAAATGCAGTGGAAATACAGAAGAAAAACTTTGCAGTTTTTGCCGGGCAATTGGATAAATATGAATTTTATCTGGCCAAATTCCCTATTTATACTGAATTGCTGCTCGATGCAGGGCGCAAACTCTATATGCTGTTTAAATTGGAAACAGAGGCCGCACTTTGTTTTGAAACGATCATAAAGTACAATCCCGAGAATGATGAAGCCCTTTATGCAATAGGGCGCATGGCGGAAAAGAAAGGAGATGCCGATAAAGCCTTGGAATATTACGAAAAGTCAATTTCCTTGAACCCTGCAAACAGCTATGCTCAAATGCAGGCAGGTATTCTGAAAAGCACTGTTTTTGACAGACAGCAGGAAGCAATAGATCATTTCAATAAAGTCATAGAAGAAGATCCCTATTCTGTTGAACCTTATATTCGAATAGCTGAAGCCTGTTATCATCTGAATGACTATGCTCGTTGCCGCCAGTATTTAGAAATAGCAATGGGTATTAATGAATACCATGAAGAAGCACTCAATCTGCAGGGACTGCTGCAGTGGAAAGTGGAAAATGATTATGAAAAAGCTATTGCGAGTTTCCAAAAAGGAATTGATCATCGGATACATAATGACTCGGCCCTTTTACTGAAAAGTCTGGGAGATATTCATGCTCAGCAGCTTCAGGATTATAACAAAGCAAGGGTTTTTTATGAAAAGTCACTTAAAATTAATCCGGGACAAAATGCCATCATTCAACAGTTTATACCTATTTTACTTCGTACTTTTCAAGATTTGGACGCTGTTGTCCAGTCTTATGAAAATTATTTACAAAAAGTACCTGCAGATGCTGAAATAAAAACAGAGTATGCTGCTTTTTTGGTAGAATATCTGCACGACTATGAAGCTGCGTATCAGCAGCTGAAAATGGCATTGGAAATAAACCCGCAACTTGCTGAGGCAGAAAAGCTCATGGCAAGAATCGCAAATTACGTGAATGAACCGGATTCAAAAGAAACCGAAGCAGAAGAAGAGGATGATGAAGATTTTGAATTTGAGGAAATTGACATCGACTTTGATGATGACGAAGAAGAAGATGATGATGATGACGATTTCACAGGCGGCTCAGCAGCAGGCGACTTTTGATAATTCTTTTAATAATTTAATCTTGATTTTCAAATATTTGATACCTATGGTGTCTGTTAAAATTATAATAAAATACTATGAGTGATGCACTTACAATTCTAAGAAAAACGAAACTGTTTGTTTATGTTATTTTAATAGTAGTCGTAGCTCCGGCCTATGTCTATTTTACTCTTCCGGTAATCAGCCCCTGGTTCATGGGATTGCCTTTAGAGATCTTTTTTATTTCCCTCATGATAACTGCGCTTGAAATACAGGTGCTGAAAGGACAAAAATCAGGATTATTTTTTACGGCCTTGGGTACTGCAGTTATTGCATTGCTTTATATTGTTATTATGAGCTTGGCGGGTTTACCAATGTTCCGTGCTGATAAGTACCATAAATTGTTGGGGGAAGTCAAAGAAGGCAAAAGTTTTGCGCAGGATGTAGCGCCTGTTGCCCCTGATAAAATCAGAATCGTTGATAAAGATGTAGCCCATAGATTGGGTGATAAAGTATTGGGCGAAGAGCCTGCACTGGGAAGTCAGGTTTATATTGGAGAATTTCAAATTCAAAAAGTAAGAGACCAACTCTATTGGGTGGCACCGCTCGAACACTCAGGTTTTTTCAAATGGATGAGCAATAAAAAAGGTACTCATGGATATATCATGGTATCTTCTACTAATGAACGCGATGTAAAATTGGTACGAGAAGTCAAAGGCAAGCCTGTTCAGATCAAATACCAGATGGGTGGCTGGTTTGGAGATTATCTGCCAAGGCACCTTTATTTAAGAGGCTTCATCACCGAGGGTATGACTGATTATACCTTTGAAATTGACGATGAGGGCCATCCTTATTGGGTCGTGACCTTGTTTAGACATGAGGTGGGTTTCAGTGGTAACAATGCCGTAGGCATTGTAGTTGTAGACGCAAGTACCGGCGATGTTAAAAAATATACCGCCGAAACCGCTCCTGAATGGGTAGACCGCATTCAGCCTAAAAATTTCATTGAGAACCAAATCAATAGCTGGGGTGAATATGTACACGGCTATTGGAATTTCTCCAATCGCGACAAATTGCAGGCAACTGAAGGAATTTCTTTGGTTTATGGAAACGATAACCGCTCTTATTGGTACACCGGTATCACCTCTGTAGGAAGTGACGAAAGTACCATTGGATTTATGTTGGTGGATACAAGAACAAAAGAAGCTACACTTTATCGTCAGCCGGGTGCTACCGAAAATGCATCGATGCAGTCAGCTATGGGAAAGGTACAGGAAAAAGGATATCAGAGCTCTTTCCCAATCATGTACAATATCAATGGAATTGCAACTTATGTAATGTCATTAAAGGATCAGGCGGGTTTGATTAAAATGGTCGCAATGGTCTCTGTTCAGGATTATTCCATTGTTGGAGTTGGCGATAATCTAAAAGATGCACTCAGATCTTACAAAGATGCTTACAATAATTCCGGAAATAAAAATCCGATTGTGCACGATGCCAAACATGCTCATAAGGCTGCGGGTAAGGTACTTCGTATTTCGGAGGACGTATCCGGCGGTAATTCTTATTACTATATGATCCTTGACAATCAAGCAGATAAAATCTTCATAGGTAATTCCAATATCTCCCGTAAATTGCCACTTACCACAGTTGGAGACTCTATCTCCATTAATTTTGAAGAAATTCAGGGTGAGGAAGTAGAAATGCTTGAATTTGAAAATTATAACATAAAAACTGCTGTTAAACCAAAGGAAGAGAAAAAAAATAATTAATCTTTAGTTTAGTTAGAAATCATGTGAGCGTCGGGAAGGCAATTTTGCCCCCGACGTTTTTTAATTGTAAGCTATTTGAGATAATTTTTTAATATATCCGACAGCTTTATTATTTTTGGCAATGTTACCTGATTAAAACCCAAATACGGATTTTTGGAAATGCTCTTATAAACTGCCGGAGACTGCATGATTATGAAATTTACTAAATATTTAGCGCTTACAGCAGCTGTACTATTTGCAGCGGAATCGGGAGCACAAACAAGTAACAGCCTCCCTTTGGGAGATGTGAATCATTATGCGTTGGATCGCCTGATTATTCGCAATAGCGATTTTGGGGGATTTGCCACTACTATCCAACCCTATACCCGCAGGGAGGTCAGAAAATATTTGGACTATATGCAGGAGAAGGGATATGCCCTGACCCGCGACAGCAGTTTTCTAATAAATGACAATAATGATGAGGACAGCACTGTCCACAGCCGCAAACCTTTTCTGAAATATCTGTACCGCACTCCTGCGCATTTTTTTGAAGTGCGTGTTCCTCATTTTTATCTTAACATCAATCCAATGCTCGACGTATTGGGCGGTATGGAACGTACTAATAATGAGAATCATTTAGTCATGCTCAACCGCAGGGGATTGCAGCTGCGCGGTAATATTGACAATAAGGTGTATTTTTATACAGATATTATTGAGTCTCAGGCCAGCTATCCTACCTATGTAACCAACCGTATTTTAGCTGAATCCGCTGTGCCGGGCGCAGGATTTTACAAAACCTATGACAGTCAATTCACTCCGCAGACCGATGATGGGGTTGACTTTCTGATGTCGACAGGCTATATTGGCTTCAATGCCACTAAATTTATCGGCGTACAACTGGGACACGGCAGAAATTTTATAGGCGACGGACATCGTTCCCTGTTGCTTTCCGACTTTTCCAATAATTATTTCTACCTGAAATTCAATACCAAAATCTGGCGAATTCAATACCAGAATCTTTTTGCAGAACTGACACAGGATCACGCCAATGTAGCCAATAGCGTTTTTAAGAAAAAATACATGGCCACACATCACTTGAGCATTAATATCCTCAAGAACCTGAATGTTGGCCTTTTTGAATCGGTCATTTTTGCCCGAAACGGAGGTTTTGAACTGCAGTATTTTAATCCGCTAATCCTCTACCGCACAGTAGAACAGATGTTGGGCAGCCCTGACAATGTCATTATGGGCATGACCTGGCGCTATGATTTCCTGAAAAGATTCTCTTTTTACGGACAGATATTGCTGGATGAGTTTGTATTCTCTAAAGTCTTTGCCCGAAAGGGAGATCCGGAAGCTGGCTGGTGGGCAAATAAACAGGGCTTTCAGGCAGGTTTGAAATATGTAGATGTAGTAGGACTGAAAGGTTTGGATATGCAATTGGAATTTAATACCGTACGCCCTTATACCTATTCGTTCCGGGACAGTACCGCCAATTACACACATTATAATCAGCCCCTGGCACATCCGATGGGCTCAAATTTCAGAGAATTTATAGCTATTGCCCGCTATCAGCCTATCAGGGGACTGCAATTGAGAGCACAGCTGAATGTTGCCCGATATGGTTTGGATACCTTGGACAGCAACTGGGGCACTAATATTCATAAACCATATTATACTTATGAGCGTGAGTTTGGAAATGTCATTGGGCAGGGGGTAAAAACGAATCTGCTTATCGGGCAGTTTATTGCCACCTATATGATCCGCCACAATCTTTTTGTCGATCTCAGTGCCATGTATCGCCGTGAAGATGCAGCTTTGGATGCCTTGGACAACAATTCATTGATTTTTTCTTTGGGTTTCCGTTGGAATATGGCCGGAAGAATGAATGACTGGTAGTATAAATACTTGAATTTCAATTACGAATAAAATTAATTTATTTATCTATAAATTATATCCCATGAAATATTTACTCTCCTTTTTTATGGTGCTTTTTTGCTTTGACACTGGCTGGACACAAAAAACAACAGCAACTCAAACGAAACTCATTGGCGCTTGGAAAATATTGAAAGTCAATGATGAAGAACCTAAAAGAGATGAAAATATTACACTAATTTTTGGGAAAAGAGATGTTTTTTCAATGACCGATGGCATTGATACACGCAATGGTACTTGGAAACTGAGCAGTGATGCAAAAAATATTATAGTAGATGGTACTGGCGAATTTGATGATACGCCTTTGAATATAATTGCTTTGAAAAAAAAACAATTGAAAATGGAGCTAAATGGCTATGTAGCTGAATTTAAACGTGTAAATGCAAAACATACTAAAAAAACAACCTCAAAAATCAAATGAAAGGCTAAATCGATGTTGGATGCTTGGGAATACGATTCACCAGGGGGCAATCGATGGACAGCCTTCGGGTTTATTTTTTGTTGCAGGAATATTATTGTGTCTTCAAAATAAAAAAAACAATAGCTTCTTTTTTGTAAGAGTCGGTCATTGAACGAAGTGGCTGACTCTTATTTTTTACCCCCTCATCGCCACAATAGGCTGAATTTTTGAGGCTCTCAAGGCTGGAATTAATCCTGCCAAAGCGCCCATGATTACTAGGATAACAATGGCTGTGAGGATAACAGGGAGAGAAACTGAAGGATGTCTGAAAAAATTTGCCTCCACATCGCGAAGGGCGTAAATGATGGACCAACCCGCTAAAAGTCCCAGATAGCCTGCTATAGAAGTGATCAGCACAGCCTCCAGCAAAATCATTTGGATGATGCTGTTTGGAGTTGCGCCAATTGCTTTTCGAATCCCGATTTCTTTGGTGCGGTCTTTTACGATGATGAGCATAATATTGCCCACACCGATTACTCCGGCTACGATGCTCCCAATTCCAACAAACCAAGTGAAGAATTTGATGATGGAAAATAACTCCATGATCCGTTCGAATTGTTTTACACGATTGCGGATACGCAGGGCCTGAGCGTCATCCGGCGCAAAGTTGTGTTTTGAAGAGAGATGACTGCGAATGCGCTGTTCAATCTCGACGGCTTCATCTGAATTTGCGGTGCCTGTAGTCACCATGAGCATATTTACCTCATCCTTTGTAGAAAAAACCCTTTGAGCGGTGGTTATTGGCAAATAGATGATGCGCATTTCCCGTTCTGAACCGCTGTCGCTGTAAACTCCGACAATGAGAAACTCTACTCCGTTAATGTTAATGTGTTTTCCAATCGGATTCACTTTCCCAAAAATAGTTTCCGCAACTATTTTGCCGATACAGGCAGTTTTGCGATAAGCACTGATGTCGTTTTCATTGATATAACGCCCATTATCCACAAGGGTATTTTCCAAAATAAGGTGGGCCGGATGAACAGAGCGCACATCGAAGGTATAATCTCTATTTTTATAACTGACAGTGACAGGCCCAGGAATATTGAATCTGCCGGCAACAAATTCGACCCCGTCAATTTTTGTTTTAAAATCACTGTAATCACTGTTGTCAAATCTGATGTCGCGCCCAGGCTGCATTCCCTTGTAAGGTTTTGATGTCTGTCCCCTAAAAACCCAGATACTGTTTACGGCATCATCTCTAAATTCGTATTCAGCGCCATTTTGCAAAGCATTGCCAACACCCAAAAGAAGAACCAGCATGAAAATCCCCCAAAATACTCCAAACATGGTAAGCCCCGTCCGAAGCGGATGCTTTCGGATAGATGCGGTTATTTCCTGCCAGAGATCGGAGTTGAATATCACAAAAATGGAAAGATAAAAGACAAAAGATAAAAGATGAACCGATCTCGTCCCAAGACGAGAGAACTCTTTAAAGAGGAAACGTAGGACCACAAAGCGGAGAGATGTAGAAAACCGGTCATAAAACTTTAACCTTAGGCATTAAATGTTATCTGATAATCTGACATCTGATAATCTGACAATCTTATATCTGACAAAAAGCGAAAGGAAGGCTTTAGCCTACTGAAGCAAATACCCAACAGAGCCGTTGGCTTTAGCCTTCGGTATTAAGTCCTTTGTTATTATCTGATAATCTGACAATCTAATATCTGACAATCTAATATCTGACAATCTTATTTCGCAGGCAATACCTTTCCCTCACAAATACCGAACCCGATTCGCAGACCATTTCTCTCTCCCCAACCTTTCAGAATAACTGTGTCTCCATCATCGATAAACTTGCGTTCACTGCCATCAGTCATATGTACCGGTTTGGTGCCTTTCCAGGAAATTTCGAGCATAGAGCCATAACTGTCCGGAGTTGGGCCGGAGATAGTTCCCGATGCACAAAGATCCCCTACACGCATATTGCAACCGTTGACAGTATGATGAGCCAATTGTTGCGCCATTGTCCAATACATATATTTGAAATTGGAATGAGAAACCAGGGTTTCCTGTCCATTTTCAGGACGGATCAGGACTTCCAATTGTATATCATAACTTTTTTCTCCCTGATATTCCAAATAGGGGAGAACCTTTGGTTCCTGAACAGGACCCTGAACGCGAAGTAAATTCAATGCTTCCAAAGTCACGATCCACGGAGAGATAGTAGAACCGAAGTTTTTGCCCAAAAATGGGCCCAGCGGCACATATTCCCAGCTCTGAATATCTCGGGCTGACCAGTCATTGAAGAGTGTCAGGCCGAAGATATAATCTTCTGCTTCGCCTGTACTTACCGAACTGCCCAGGGTATTTGATTTTCCGACGACAAAAGCTACTTCCAGTTCAAAGTCCAATTGTTTGCTTGGACCATAAACAGGCGGCTGCTCCTGATTGGGACGCATTTGTCCTTTAGGGCGGATGATAGAAGTTCCGGAAACAACAATAGAAGATGCCCGGCCATGATAACCCACAGGCAGGTGCAGCCAATTAGGCAACAATGCATTTTGAGGGTCACGGAACATAATGCCCACGTTGGTGGCATGTTCGCGGCTGGAGTAGAAATCGGTATAATCGCCCACCTGTACAGGAAGCAGCAAGCTTACTTCATCCTTATGGTGCAATATTTTAGATTTTGCGTTGCTGTCATCGCGCAGGGTAGGATTTTCGCTGGAGAACAGTTCTGCAAGTTTATCGCGTACTGCCAGAGTTTTTGCCTTGCCCAAAGACATGAAATCATTGATATATTTTTGGGAGAAGACTGTTTTTATAAGATCCAAGTCATTAAAATAACCCATTTCTGCCATTGTTTGCAGGTCGATCACCGTATTTCCGATGATAGTGCCCATACGCGGCGGTTTTTGGGTGGTTTTAAAAATGCCGAAGGGAATATTTTGAATCGGGAAGTCACAATTGGCAGGGACTTCAATCCAGGAACTTAGCTGAGGGTTGTTCGCTTTAAGCATGTT
Source organism: Saprospira sp. (assembly GCA_044349855.1). Classification (GTDB taxonomy): domain Bacteria; phylum Bacteroidota; class Bacteroidia; order Chitinophagales; family Saprospiraceae; genus Saprospira. Next base: position 14,171 of record JBIKQC010000008.1, on the reverse strand, counting down.
CTTTTATAATTGACTTTTTGAGTAGAATTAAATAGTCCACAAAGATAAGAGGGTAGATCGTATCTTGTACTATCTACCCTCTGCTTTTTTGATTATGCTTTTTCCAGATATGCCTTCAGGAAATTGTGCATCAGTCTTATTCCGTAACCGGTGCCTCCTTTTACCTTATAGTTGCTTTCTTTATGAGAGAAGGCAACACCTGCTATATCGAAGTGCATCCAAGGATAATCAGTGAAATGTTCAAGGAATTTTCCAGCTGTGATGGCTCCTCCAAAAGATCCGCCCACGTTTTTAAGGTCTGCAATATCCGATTTTATTTCATCGCCGTATTCATCCCAAAGCGGGAATTCTACAGTACGTTCAAAGGTTTCGTTTCCTGCAGTTCTCACCATGTTTTTGATATCATCATTTACATTGCCCATAATGACACTTGCTACCGGACCAATTGCAGCCGATGCTGCTCCTGTAAGTGTTGCAAAGTCGAAAACAAATTCAGGATCGTATTTTTTTGCATAGTGAAGAGCATCTGCAAGAATCATGCGGCCTTCAGCATCGGTATTGAGTACTTCTACGAAAGAACCATTGTACATTTTTATGACATCACCGGGTACATATGCATTTTCTCCTGGGCGGTTATCGGTAGCAGGTACCAATCCAACTATGTGTAATGGGAGGTTTAGTTTGGCTGCCAGATAGAGGACGCCTACGACTACAGCTGCGCCGGCCATATCGCATTTCATAAAGTCCATAGAGTTTGCCGTCGGTTTCAGGCTTAGACCTCCCGTGTCATAAACGACACCTTTTCCGACCAAAACTATAGGTTTGCTGTTTTTGGAACCCTCAGGTTTCCACTCCATGATGTTAAAGGTAGGCGGAATCTGACTTCCTAAATTAACGGAAAGCAAACCACCCATGCCAAGTTCCTGAATTTTGGCCTTGTCAAAAGTTTCAGAAGAAAAACCCGAAGCTTTGCCCAAGTCGGCAATTTCTTTGGAAAGCTGAACCGCATCGAGAAACATAACCGGTTCGTTGACCAAAGTACGAACGATGCAAACTGTTTCGAGTACAGTCTTCAAAGTTTCCAGCTCTGCGGCAGAAACAGTGTTTTCCAAAACCTTGAGGCCGGTGAAACAGGAGGCCTGTTTTTCGGCCTGCTTGAAATATTTGATAAATTTATAGTTACCTAAAATTAGTCCTTCTGTATAGGCTGCCCCCAAATTTTCGGATGCCTGATTCAGTAAGGTAACAGACTCAATTTTTGTATTGCGCAGGAGTGAAACTCTGTTTCCTGCATTGCGGCGCATAGCTTCTGCCCTAAAGTCAGCATCTGCTTTTTCCGATACAAATTCTACAATAACCCATCTGCCGCCGCTATTGAAAATAGCATAGGGAGCTTCGTCAGTTGCCATTTTAGTTAAAACCGCCAATTCATTGGCTGAAAGTATGCTTTCAGCCCAAGACAGACTGTCTTTACGGGTGAGGATGATTAAATTTTCATCGGGACCATAGTTTGATACCGAAATAATGTTTGTATTCAACATGATAATACTAAATTTGTGAGCAGAATAATTCGGGTAAGAGCAGCTAATATATAGCTATTCGCCAAATATCCAATCTTTTTGAACAAGGAAGGTAGGCATATTTAATAAAAATAAAAATAATAATAGAGATCACTAAACTTTTTTCGCATTTTCATCATCTATGTTAATGAAGTCTAAACTTCCTTAACAAAGGTTTAAATATCCTGTCTTTTGAAAGCTAAAAAATCATTCGGCCAACACTTTCTGAAAGAAGAGAGTATTTCTCTCAAGATAGCTTCGAGTCTACAATTGCTCGATGAATATGAAGATATTTTGGAGGTCGGACCGGGCATGGGAATGTTAACAAAATATCTGCTTCAGATAGCCGATCACAGATTAACAGTGGTAGAGGCTGACGGGGATATGGTAACCTATTTGAATGAGCATTACCCTGAATTATCTGAAAGAATAATATCTGACGATTTTTTGAAAGTGGATTTGGTTTCAAAGATGGAGGGAAGGCCCTTTGCTATAATTGGCAATTTTCCTTACAATATTTCATCACAAATCCTTTTCAAGGCACTTGAAAATAAAGATTATGTTCCTGAAGTTGTCGGGATGTTTCAAAAAGAAGTAGCAGAGCGTATTGCTTCGGGGCCCGGAAATAAAGAATATGGCGTATTGAGTGTGCTCATGCAAGCGTTTTATGATATACGTTACCTGTTTACAGTAAAACCCGGCAGTTTTAACCCACCCCCAAAAGTAAATTCTGGAGTGATTGCACTTCAAAGAAAGAAAAATTACAAGGAACTCGGATGTGATGAAAATCTGCTGAAAATAATAGTTAAAGCAAGTTTTAATCAAAGAAGAAAAATGTTGCGCAATTCATTGAAACCTTTTTTTCCAAAAGATGTAATAGAAAATGATATATTCTACGAAAAACGTCCTGAACAACTTTCACTTCAGGAATTTGTCTTTCTTACCAATCAAGTCGAAAAATATCGTCAGACTTAACTTTTTATTAAGTTTTGTCAGGCAAAATTGCGTAATTGCAATTAATCTTAATTAATTGTTAAGCCTTTTTTGGTGCAATCTGCAAAAGCTTATTATATTTGTCGTCCGTGGCGAGTTAAACCGTTGAAAAATGCACAACAAAGCAACTGTCCTGATCACTGATGCGGTTCATCCGAACTTATTGTCAGGGCTTACTGCTGCGGGTTTTGAGTGTCATTACCTGCCGGAAATTGATTCAAAAAAAGTGCCGGATATGATGGCATCCTACGAAGGAATAATTATCAACAGCAAGATAAATGTTGATAAAAACTTTCTTGATAAGTCACCAAATCTGAAGTTTGTTGCCCGATTGGGTTCCGGACTTGAAATTATCGATTTGGATTATGCCCGTGAAAAAGGTGTGCTGGTGCATCGTTCACCTGACGGAAACTGCGATGCTGTGGCAGAACATGCAATGGGAATGCTGCTTTCATTGGCCAATAACCTTTGTATAGCGAACGGAGATATAAGAAAGAAAATTTGGAGAAGAGAGGCATTGAGGGGTTGGGAAATAATGGGAAAATGTATTGGCATCATAGGTTTCGGTTATACCGGAACTGCTTTTGCAAAACGACTGAACGGCTTTAGTGTTAAGACTCTGGTCTTTGATAAATACCGAACAGGATATTCAAAAGAAATGCTAAATGTTGAGGAATCGACAATGGAGCAAATGTTTGACGAGGCCGATGTTGTCAGCATTCACCTGCCTTTAACTGCTGAAACAAAGGGATTGGTGAATGACGAATTTCTGCTCAGGTTTAAAAAACCCATTGTACTTATAAATACTGCAAGAGGTGAAATTGTCAAAACTGACGCTCTTTTAAGAAATTTAGACAATGGAAAGGTTTTGGGAGCCTGTTTAGATGTTTTTGAAAACGAAAAACCTGAAACTTATACCGACGAACAGGAAAAACTGTTCGCAGAACTGTACGGAAGACCCAATGTATTACTGTCACCGCACATTGCGGGCTGGACACATGAATCGAAAGAAAGATTATCTGCACTTTTGTTAAAGAGAATTATTGATAAGACAGAGCTGTGCTAAACAGTCACCAAATTTTATTTTTTGGGTATCTTACTTTTAAATAGTTTTAATGACGGAATAAAGGTGCAAATTTACTGATTTAGTAACCCTACTTTATTAATTTGGGCCAGGAACTCAATAAAAGAGCTATTCGACTTATTTTTAAACTTAATTAATCTTACATGGTTATGGTTCGTTACATGATTTTACTCTTATCACTGTTTTTCGGCTTTGGTTCTGCTTTTGCGCAGACAACAGGCGACTTACAGGGTAAGGTGCTGGACGAAAACGGTGAGCCGTTGCCCTATGCGAACGTGGCCCTCTACAAAGGGGACAACCTGGTTCGGGGAACTTCTACCGATTTCGACGGCCTGTACAACTTCTCAAACATCGATGCCGGTACCTACGACCTTATGGTATCTTATGTGGGAATGCCCACCAAGAAAATTATAGGCGTAGTGATCAAAATTGGTCAGACGATGAACTATGATGTCTCTTACAATAGCGAAGAAATCGCCCTTGCATCTGAAGGTGATTCAGGTAAAACGGTTATTGTAACAGCATTTAAAATTCCACTTATCGAGATTGACAACACCACATCTGGTCAGACACTCGGTTCTGAAGACATTGCAAAACTGGCAACACGCAGTATCAGCTCTATCAAAGCGACTACTGCCGGTATCTCTCAGAAAGACGAAGGGGAAGCTACCAACGCAAACGGTAGCCGTAGCTCAAGTGATGATACCTATGTAGATGGTGTTCGCGTAATTGGAGGTGCTTCAATTCCCGAAACAGAGATCGATCAGATCCAAATTATCACATCTGGTATTCCTGCTGAGTTTGGGGATGCAACTGGTGCAATTACAAACATTATTACAAAAGGCCCATCTGCTAAATTTTCAGGCGGTGTTCAGCTTGAAACTTCACAATTCCTTGATCCATTCGCTGCATCTACAATTGACATCAGTTTGGGTGGCCCCATCCTTTCTAAGGTACAGTTGAATGCTGATGGTGATACCATGAAATCGGATGGCAGAGTTAAAAAAACAGCTATCTTGGGTTATCGCTTTGCGGCACGTTACACCACTAATTTGGATTCACGTCCATCTGCATTGGGTTCGTTCCGTTTGACAGAGGCACGCGAGGCAGAAATTCTTGCCAATCCGCTTATTCTCGCTCCCGGTGGAGTCGGTCGAATCAATGCTGCTGAGTCAATTACGGCAGAAGACCTTGTACCTGTTTCTGTTCGTCCTAATGGCCGTAACTCTACAGGTCTGGCAACAATAAAACTTGATTACAAACCTAGTCAGGATTTCTATTTCGTATTGGGTGGCCAGGGTCAGTTTGACTGGGGTAAATCTCCTACCACAGCTAACCGTCTATTCAACTCAGAATTCAATCCTGTGTATTTTGCAAGCAATTGGCGCGTATATGCTCGTTTCCGCCATACAATTTCAAATACAATCTACAATGCTGAAGCAGGCGACAGTACTTCTATTCCTGTTTTCCAAAACTTCAGTTATGAGCTTCAGGGTGACTATACTCAGAGCGACAACATGCAATATGATCCACGTTTTGGAGATCGTTTCTGGGAGTATGGTTATGTCGGTCAAATCCGCCGTCAACAACGTCCGCTTGTAGGTATTATCGATACAAACTATATCCTTAACTCTACTGGTGACACTTTGGGTACAGAGCCGGTTTTTGGTCATGCCTTCAACCAAAATTCTTTTCAGGGTTACACTCCTGCAGGTCAGCTAGGTTTTGATGGCGGTCTTTCCAACTACAACAATGTACTTGATTTCTCTACAGTTACCGACATGGAGCTTATGGAGGTAATCAACGGACGTTTTACAACGACTGCAAATACCGTATTTGGTCTGTTCAACAACTCTTATAATACAGGAAATGGTTATGGTAAAGGAAACAATACTCAGATTCGTGGTACTGTAAAAGCTAACTTTGACCTTGTAACCAACAAAGGTAAAATCCGTCACTCTGTACAGATTGGCGGTGTTTACGAGCAGCGTGTATTCCGTTCATATACACTTTCTCCTTTTAGTCTTTGGACATTGGCCGATCAAAGTGCAAACAGTCACATATCAAATGCTGCAGATCCCAACAATCCTGTTTTAGATGAAAATGGAAATGCGGTAGTATTTTTCGACCCCTTCTCACAGCGTTACTATTCGCAGAACAATGCTTTGATACGTAATGACGAAGAAGGCAATCCTATACAGATGTCAGCTTTTGCTGAGAATCTCCGCAATTTCATGGGCAAAAATCCGGCTGACTGGGTAAATGTTCATGAGATTAATCCCAACGACATGCAAATGAGTTGGTTTGACCCAACTACACTGATTCTCGGATCTCAGCAGCTTGTAAACTATTATGGCTATGATTATCTCGGTAACACACTTGGAACTAATGTAGCTTACAACGATTTTTTCAATGCTACAGATGCAAACGGTCGCAAAACTCGTCCTGTTGCACCATTCTCTCCAATCTACGTTGCCGGTTATATTCAGGATAAATTCAAATACAAAGATATTATTTTCCGTCTCGGTTTGCGTTTCGACAGTTACGATGCAAATACAAAAGTATTACAGGACCCATATTCTGTTGCTGGTTACTATAAAGCATCTGAGTTTGAAAACTCAGGCTCAGGTTACACTGCTCCACAGCAATCAGGTTATGTTCGTCCGGGTAATATCGGTGATGAATACGCTGTATATGTTAATGACAATAGTCCGGATGCCTCTATTATAGGTTACCGTAATGGTGAACAATGGTACGACGAAAATGGTTTGGCTGTCAATACTCCAACAGAGTTGGGAAGTATTGTATTGCCGGCTCTTCGTGGTTTTAGCACTGCTGTCAATGACCCTCAGGGTGAAGAATATAATCCTGACAATGCTTTCCGCGATTATACGCCAAGTTTCGTTGTCATGCCACGTATTTCTTTCTCGTTCCCAATTGGTGACAAAGCTAACTTCTATGCGAACTATGACATTCTGTCTATGCGTCCGCCAGAGGCAACACTTGCAACTCCACTTACCTATTTCAATTTCCGTAACAACAGAGATCTGATGGCGAACCCAAATCTTCGTCCGCAGCGTACGATCAATTACGAGGTTGGTTATCAGCAGGCTCTTAATGAAAATTCAAAATTAAAATTCTCTTTGCTTTACCGTGAAGAGCGTGACCTGATCCAAGCACGTCAGTATGTTTTGGCTTATCCTGTTACTTACAAATCGTTCGGTAATGATGACTTCTCCACTGTTAAATCTTTGAAAGTGGAGTACGATCGTCGCCGTATGAAAAACCTTCGTATTCTTGCCAACTATACACTACAGTTTGCAGAGGGTACAGGTTCAAGTCCAACTTCTTCTCTGAATGTAGCGGCAACAGACCTTCGTTATATTTTCCCGCTTGATTTTGACCAGCGTCACGATATGTTCCTTTTGTTGGATTATCGTTATGGTGAAGGCAAAGCATATGACGGGCCAAAAATTGGTAAAGCAGATATCCTTGCAAATACAGGTGCTAATCTATCATTCAACCTTTTCTCAGGCAGTCCTTATACTCGCAAGGCTATCCCGGGCGGTATAGGTACCAACTTTGCCAATGCTCAGACTGAAGGTGGTATCAATGGTGCTCGTATGCCTTGGAATTTCCGTATCGACCTCCGTATCGACCGTGATTTTACAATTGGCAAGAAATCCAAAAATCCAATTGATGTTAACGTTTATCTTCGTGTTCAAAATGTGTTGAATTCTCGCAATATTTTGGATGTTTATCCTGCAACAGGAAATCCTTTGGATGATGGTTTCCTTTCAATTCAGGATAGTCCCGGTCTTGGTTTGTTGGCCGACCGAGGCGCATCTTACCAGTTATTGTACGACCTCCGCATGCGTGATCCATTCAATATTTCACGCCCACGTCGTATTTTCTTAGGCGCGCTCTTTACTTTCTAGTATTGCATCAATAGTAATCATTTTAAATATTTGGACATAGGGTCTGAACACCGGCTTTGGCAGCCAGACCCTATGTCCCTCATATTATAAACAATTTATACAATGAGCAAATTAACAAACTTCACCATGCTTTTGCTGCTTCTGATCTCTATCCCTACTGTTTGGGCGAGAGAGAACAGGGACTTCGTGGGGGGGGCAGCAAATAATTCCAACACGACCGGTAATTCGTTTCGTGCCGCCTGTATCGAGGCACGTGCAGAAACCGATCTTAACATTAATAATGTTCGCGCCAGATTGCGCGCTGGTGGAGACCTTTGGTGGGATGGTCAGCGTGCACGTTATATTGTACCAAATGTTGACCCGGCTTCGGGACAACCGGAAGTATCCTCGCTTTTTGCGGGGGGTATTTGGTTGGGTGCATTTGATGACGGGGGTAACCTAATTCTTGCAGCTCAAACCTATCGCCAGACAGGTAACGACTACTGGACGGGACCTCTAAACCCCAGCACAGGTACTATTGAAAAAACAGACTGTGAAAAATGGGACCGATTCTTTACAGTTTTTGGTTCTGAAATTGATGCTCTTCGTGCCGATTACTTCCAACCGGATCCGGCAACTGGCGAGTCTGATATGACTATCGATACCCGTCCCGCCCGTAATATTTTGGGTTGGCCAGGTAGAGGTAATCCTTATTTTGCCGAACTTTACAACTTTGAACTTCCTGATCAGGATTTAGCGCCATTTATTGAGCCTGCTGGTAGTGAAGACGGTATTTATGACCCATATGATGGTGATCATCCGGTAATTGAAGTTCAGGGTTGTGTACCAAACTATTTTAATCCGGTTTATGCCGATCAGATGAATTGGTGGGTTTATAATGATAACGGTAACATTCACTCCAATACTAACGGTCAGCCTATGCAAATGGAGATCCAAGGTTTGGCTTTTGGTTATCGTACTACAGATGCAATCAACAACATGACGTTCTACCGTTACAAATTGTTGAATCGCAACAACTTATCTTTGAATAAAACTTACTTCTCATTGTGGTCTGACCCTGACTTAGGTTGTTATAATGATGACTATATCGGTGTAGATACTATCACGGGTCTTGGTTATGTTTATAATGCAGATGCTAATGATGATGCTACATGTGGAACAGATGCCGTTGGTTATGGTACAAACATCCCTGCTTTGGGTGTCGACTATTTCCGTGGCCCGCTAGATTCTGCTGGTAACGAGCTCGGACTCTCTTCTTTCGTCTATTTTGAAAACACCAATGATGGAGTTCGCGGTAATCCAAGTTCAGCAGTGCAGCATTACCGTCTGATGGATGGTTTTTGGCTTAATGGCGACCCAATTTCAAGAGGCGGTAATGGCGCTAATGGCCCTACTGCTGATAAGTTCCCTTTTGTATTTTACTCATTGCCAAATGAAAATGGACCTGATTCTTGGTCTATGTGCGGTGAAGCAATTACAGGTGCCGATTACAGATTTCTGCATACTTCCGGCCCGTTTGTACTGAAACCCGGTGCAACTAATGAACTTATTTCAGGCGTGGTCTGGACTCCGGAAATTCCGGATTATCCATGTCCTAGTCTTACTCAATTGATAAAAGATGACGTATTAGCTCAAAACCTTTTTGATGACTGTTTCAAAATCACAGATGGTCCGGATGCACCGTTTGTAGATATCGTTGAAATGGAAAATGAGTTGATTCTGAACTTGACTTATGTTCCTTCTCAAAATAACTATCGTCTCGGTTATTCTGAATCACCTGCACGTCTGCGTGGTTTTGGAGGAGATAGCAGCTATACCTTCCAAGGTTATAAAGTTTATCAGGTAGTCTCTGAGAACATCTCAGTTACAGATTTGGAAAATCCTGAAAAAGCCCGTATGATTTATCAGGTAGATATGCAGGATCAGGTTTCAAAAATTATCAACTGGGAAGCATTCTCAGATCCTGATGTAAACGCGTTCATTCCTACTATTATGGTAGAAGGTGAGAACAAAGGTGTCAAACATACCTTCCAGGTAAAAGAAGACAAGTTTACTTTAAAAAATCCAAAACTTGTTAATCACAAATCTTACTTCTTCTGTGTAGTTGCTTATGGTCACAATGAGTATCAGGCTTATAGCCCTACGCTAAATACAGGTCAGGCAACTCCTTATCTGCAAGGTCGTCGTAATTTCCGTATTTATACCGGTATTCCTCGTCCAAACAGTCCTGAATACAACGGTATTGTATTGAACTCCGAGTATGGAGACCGCCCTGAAATTACCCGCATTGACGGTAAAGGAAACGGTGGTGGACTTTTCTTGGATTTTGCAGATCCTGCTGCTGCTGAAGCTGAGATTCTCAACAATGGTACACTCGGTAAAATCACTTATGCAAAAGGCAAAGGTCCAATTGATGTGAAAGTTGTTGATCCACTTCGCGTACCATCAGGCAAATTCCAATTGTATATAAGTGATCAGAACTATTTGTGGGATCGTGATACAACTGCAGCTGGTATAGTTCTAACCCCAGTACCGCCTACAGGAGTTACAGCTTTGGCAGATTCATTGTTTTGGGTTTTGAAAGAAGTAAATGACCCTACTGCTTTCTGGTCTTCTTATCAGCCGCTTTCTGTTAATTATGAGCAATATGTACCTGAATTAGGCATATCTTTGATAGTGGAAAGAATTTCTGCTCCGGGAGCTGGAGGTGTCAGCGGTTATATTGGCAGTACAGCAGAATATGCCGATACTACCAAAAAACCTTGGTTTGTCGGTATTTCGGATGGCACACCACCATTCGATTATCTTAAAACCGGTAATGCGCAACAGGATCAATCACTTGACCCGGCTGAAGATTATGCTAAAATGGTTGATGGATGGCATCCGTTTATGTTAGCCTACCCATCCTTTTCTTCAGGAGAATTTATTGTAACTACGACTCAGGTTCAAGAATCAGGTATTTCCTATGCCAATCCTTGGAGAACTAATATAAACAACAGAAACAGTCTTTTATCTAATCTGCGCAATGTTAACATTGTCATGACTAAAGATAAATCAAAATGGAGTCGTTGTATAGTAACTGAAACAGCTACAAGATATCATTCTGACCCGACTGATGGATTAGGGCTTGCAATTCCAAGCGGAAAAACAAGTGTTGATTGGAAAAACAATCAACCCGGCCGAGATAAAGACGGCAATGTTGACAATGATCCTGCAGCTGCAGGTATGTCATGGTTCCCGGGTTATGCATATGATGTTGAGACAGGTGAGCGTTTAAACATTTTCTTTGGAGAAAACTCATTCTATAATGGTGCTTTCTTTGACAACAACTTATTCCCGGGCTCTAATACCGGTAACGATATGTTGTTCAATCCAACAAACATGGTTCAGGCGGCGCCACCAAGCGGTATTCCTGTTTTTGGAGAAGAAAATCTTTTCCTAGCAGCAGTATTGGGTGGTCAGCATGCAATCTATGTTACTTCTACACCTTACGACCAATGTCAGGCTGTTATTACAAAATATAATGCACCTCTTCCGGGTGGTGTACAAAAAGGTTACCGCGTATTGATTGATAAAACAATTATCTGGTCGGTCATGATGCACATGGAAGAAGGTACATCTATGTTGGACAACTCCCTTAATCCAAAAACAGAGGGACATATTCCGCCGGATGATTTGACTTTCAAGCTTCGTGTTAAAACTCCTTATGAAGTATTTACAGCAACAGGTGACAACAACGGTTATCCACTGTATGAGTTTGATTTGACATCTCTGTCTCCAAGTAAAGAAGAGCAAAGTTCGCTCGAATCAGCTCTTGATTTGATGCGCGTAGTGCCAAATCCATATTATGCTTATTCACAGTACGAGCAGACAGAAACACAAAACATAGTTAAAGTTACCAATATACCGGCAAAATGCGATGTACGTATCTATGGATTGGACGGTCGTTTGGTTCGTGAGTACAAAATTGCTCAGGAGTATAATGCCGAAATTAGAAACGGTATTGCCAGAATCGGTGCGTTTGGCAGCGGTGACATCGAAGAGCAGATTTCTACTTCAGTAGACTGGGATTTAAAAAATTCATTTGGTGTACCTGTAGGTAGTGGAGTTTATTTAATACATGTTACCGTACCCGGTGTTGGGGATCGAGTACTGAAAAGCTTCATCATCAACAGAGCTCTCGATGCTCAAAAACTATAGCGTCTAATCTTAAACAATCGGGGTAGGTTTGCCTACCCCGATATATCAAAAAAATAGGATAATCATGAAAAATACATCTTTATTCATATCGGGACTTTTACTCGCTATGCTCATGGGTGGCACTCAGACTTTTGCCGGAAATCCTGATCGTCAGGGAGAGGCAGGTGCTTATGAGTTGCTGATCAACCCTTGGGCTCGTGCGGCAGGTCTTAATGGTCTGGTAACTGCAAGAGTTACGGGTATTGAAGCTATGAACTTCAATCCTGCTGGTGTTGGACGTATTTCAGGCAGAACTGAAGTTGGAATTGCCCATACACAGTACCTTGTAGGTACAGGACTTAGCCTTAACACTGCAGGATTGGCTCAACGCATAGGTGAAAACGGTGCGATTGGTGTTAGCATCATGTCTGTAGGTTTTGGAGAAATTCCGCTCACAACTGTAAATCAACCTGAAGGTTTTTCTACTTTCAAACCCTCTTTCTTCAATATTGGCATTGCGTACAGTTATGTATTTCGCGATGAAAAAACCAAACTTGAAAAAGTTGCTGTAGGTTTAGCTATGCGTGTTGTCAACGAATCAATTGCCAACGCATCTGCAACTGGTGTTGCTTTTGATGCCGGTGTTCAGTATGTAACCGGTGCCGACCGTCAGGTTAAATTCGGTATCGCATTACGCAACATTGGTACTAAAATGAGATTTAAAGGAGATGGTCTTACCTTTACAGGAATTGCTCCAAACGGAAACACAGCGCTTTCTGTTGATGGTCGTCCAGCAGGTTTTGAGTTGCCTTCTTTGTTACATATCGGACTTTCATATGATTTTCTCTTCTCAGAGAAAACCAACCGTATGACAGTTGTAGGTAACTTCACTGCAAATTCATTCTCAAGAGATCAGCTAGGTATTGGTTTTGAATACGGATTCCGTGAAATGTTCATGGCTCGTGCAGGGTTCAAATACGAAAGCAGAATGTTCAATCCTATCACTTCAACTACAGCAAGCGGCGGCTTTACTGCCGGTGTTACTGCTGAAGTACCTTTTAGAAAAGGATCTGCTCAACGTATCGGTTTTGACTATGCTTATGAGTATACCCGTGTTTTCAAAGGCACGCATTCCATCGGCTTAAAATTGAACATTTAATTCTTGCAATTTTAAAATAATAATTATATCTTTGTAATATTAAGATTGGAAAAGAACGTTCCGCTCTTCCAGAGTGGGACGTTCTTTCATTATGTTATCGAGCATTATTGCCTTTAATCATTATCTCCAAATAGAAAAGTAAAATCACTTCAGGCCGTCCCTGCTCATCTGAGAGGTACGTCCTTTCTTTTTTGTATAGTTTTATTATTAATTTTCTAAAAACTAAGAAGATGGCGAACAAAATATCCTACATGACTAGAGAGGGGTATGATAAACTTAAAGCGGAACTGGATGAATTGAGAACCGTAGAACGCCAGAAAGTTGCCAGTCAGATCGGGGAGGCACGCGAAAAAGGTGACCTTTCTGAAAATGCCGAATATGATGCAGCTAAAGAAGCTCAAGGCTTGCTTGAACTGAAAATAAAACAAATGGAAGAAGTTATGGCCAATGCACGCATTGTAAATGAGGCAGATCTTGATTCCTCAAAAGTGGTCATTCTTACTACAGTTAAACTTAAAAACCTCAAAACAAAAAAAGAGGTTTCATACACTTTGGTGTCAGAAACTGAAGCAGATCTGAAACTTGGAAAAATTTCAGTAAACTCGCCCATTGGTCAGGGTTTGCTCGGCAAGGTAATTGGTGATGTAGTAGATATTCAAACTCCGGGCGGTATTATTCAATTTAAAATTTTAGATATCAAAATCGATCTCTAAGATTTGAATTTTAGAATACAACAGATACTATGGCCAGCATTTTTTCTAGAATAATAAATGGTGAAATACCCTGTTATAAAATTGCCGAGAATGATGACTTTTTGGCATTTTTAGACATAACACCTGTAGAGAAGGGACATACCCTTGTGGTTCCAAAAAAGGAAGTTGATTATATCTTTGATATGGAAGATGAAGATCTGGCCAAATTGCATCTTTTTGCTAAAAGGGTTGCAAAAGCAGTCAAAAAAGCTGTTCCCTGTCTCAGAATTGGTGTTGCCGTTATAGGACTTGAAGTGCCTCACACCCATGTTCACCTAGTACCACTACATAATACCGGGTCTTTATCTTTTACCAAAGAACGTATAAAGATGACTAATGATGAATTTTTAAGTCTATCAACGACCATAAATACTCATTTTGTTTAAGATCCTGTTCAAAATATACCTTCTTACGTCAGTCGTTATAAAAGCAGTTAAATAGAAGCCCTACAATTGTGCCGAGGCCTTTTGTAGGGTTTTTAATTGCTAAATTAAACACAAAAAATTA
>JBIKQC010000279.1:0-6710 GCA_044349855.1 Saprospira sp. | reverse complement strand
CAGATTTTGTCAACATAAATTTGGACGGCACACTCTGTTTACTGAACTGTTTACCGCAGACTAAAGTCAGCGCCTCGGTTTGGGTTTTGCTACAGGTGGCTGAAGCTGTCCTTTCGATTTTTCAGATTTCAGATTTTATATCAACTATCAGGAACAAAAAGTACTCAGTTTGACTGACCCTGTTTCTTGACTAGCTTCTTTTATCTTTAATCTTTCAACTTTTATCTATTAAATTTTTACCTTTGCGGCAACTAAAGACCAAGCAAAAGCGACAAAAAGCTAGTGCTCTGATTATTATTGAGTTAGGAAAATTCATCTTCTCACATATAAATAAGCCGATCGCATCATGAGCAAATCATTGCGTTTTAATGCCCTAGACACTATTTTGTACCGCGAAAAGAAGGAGGTAAATACTCCGCACGCGCGAATTTCTGAGTACTACGGAAGTCATGTATTTACAAAACAGGCCATGCAGGAATATATGGCTCCTAAAATTTACAAACAGTTTCTACAGACTATTGAAGACGGCAAAAGTCTCGACCGTGATTTGGCTGATCACATTGCAGATGCAATGCGCAATTGGTCAATTTCAATGGGTGTAACGCATTATGCTCACTGGTTTCAGCCGCTCACAGGCCGTACTGCCGAGAAGCATGACTCTTTCTTTACGCTTGCAGATGATGGGTCTCCTATCGAAAAATTCAGCGGAGATTCACTGGTACAGCAGGAACCTGACGGTTCTTCTTTCCCGGGCGGTGGATTGAGAACTACCTTTGAAGCACGCGGTTATACTGCATGGGATCCTACTTCTCCTGCTTTCGTTTTGGAAGTGGAAAACGAGAAAACACTCTGCATTCCAACGATTTTTGTAACATACGGCGGTCAATCGCTCGATTATAAACTTCCTCTGCTCAAATCAGTAAGTTATCTGGAAAAAGCAGCCATAAAAGTATGTCAGCTTTTTGATGAAAACATCACAAAAGTATTTGCAACCCTTGGTTGGGAGCAGGAATATTTCCTTATCGATGAAGCCTTATTCAATGCTCGTCCCGATCTGATGTTCACCGGCCGTACTATTCTGGGTCGCCGTGCACCAAAGGGTCAGCAGATGGAAGACCATTATTTTGGTTCTATTCCTGAGCGTGTCTACGCTTATATGCGCGACCTTGAAGTTGAATGTCATAAATTGGGCATTCCGGTGCGTACCCGTCACAATGAGGTTGCGCCGTCTCAGTATGAATTGGCTCCGCAATATGAAGAATTGAATGTTGCAGTTGACCACAATCAGCTGCTTATGGACCTTATGGATCGTGTTGCACGCCGTCACAAATTGGCTTTGTTGCTTCACGAAAAACCTTTTGCGGGTGTCAATGGTTCAGGCAAACACAATAACTGGTCATTGGCTACAAACACAGGTGTGAACTTACTTTCTCCCGGTTCCGATCCTGCCAATAATCTGCTGTTTCTTACCTTTTTCATTAATACTGTTCAGGCAGTTCATAACTATGGCGACCTGCTACGCGCAAGCATTGCCTCTGCAAATAATGACCACCGTCTGGGCGCCAATGAGGCTCCACCGGCTATTATGTCCGTATTCATCGGAGATGCAATGACCAGAATTTTGGAAGCATTTGAGTTGGACGGCGATGCAGCTGATGCCAGCAAAAAGAACTACTCTTTGACGGACGCAGTTCCTGATTTGGAAAAAGACAATACCGACCGTAACCGTACTTCGCCATTTGCCTTTACAGGTAATAAGTTTGAAATCCGTATGGTGGGCTCATCTTCCAACTGCGCCGGTCCAATGACTGTGATGAACATGATCATGGGCAAACAGTTGAATGATTTCTATGCCGAAGTAACAGGACTTATTGCAGGCGGAAAAGACAAAAAAGCAGCTATTGAAGGCATTCTGAAAAGATATGTTACTGAAAACAAAGTAGTTCGTTTTGAAGGTGACAACTACAGCAATGCTTGGAAAGAAGAGGCAAAACGCCGCGGTTTGAATAATTTCATGACCACCCCTGAAGCATTGGTAGCCTTTGTCAATGAAAAAGCAACTGCACTTTTCCTCGAAAGCGGAGTCTTGTCAAAAGAAGAATTGCACGCTCACCACGATGTGAAATTGGAAAGCTATTCACTTCAAATCCAGATCGAATCGAGAATTTTGGGCGAAATGTGTTTGAATCAAATCATTCCGGCTTCCATACGTTATCAGACAGAATTGGCAAACAATATCTTATCCTTACAGGATTTGGGCCTTGAAGAAGAAAGCTATGCCGCACAGCTCGATATGGTTAAAAACCTTGGCAAGCACATCAATGCCGTGAAAAACCTCATTTCTAAAATGCGCGACGAAAGAGGAATTGCCAATGAATTGGACAGTGAAGCAAGAGCAACTGCCTATTGCAATACAGTGAAACCTATCATGGAGGAAATCCGAGAGCATGCCGAAGAACTCGAAGATATTGTTGACGATGCAGAATGGCGTATTGCAAAATACAGAGAATTACTGTTTTTGAAATAAATTGATGTTGGATAACATATCGCAATTTGTATACTTTAAATGTTAACTGATACAATAACTTGCCCGGCTTATTCATTGAGTCGGGCATTTTTCTAATAATTATATGATGAAAGCAACAATACAGCATTTTGGAAAAACCTACATCATAGACCTGAGCAGGCCAATTGATATTTCCATTTGTATGAAAAACGGCCCTGAAAACCTAACGGCCTGGTACTGTCCGCCACCCCGCATAGAAGCAGTGATGACCGAAAAATTTACCGGTGATGTATCACTTGGCGGAGCTGTAAATTTCCGCGATATTTATTTCAATCCTCACGGTCACGGAACGCATACTGAATGCCTGGGACATATTGCAAAAGAAAAATTTACAGTAACTAACTGTATCCGCAGTTTCAATATGCCGGCCTATCTCTGGTCGGTAGAACCGGAACAAAATGCCTTTGGAGACAGGGTTATAATGCCGGAACAGCTGGCTAAAATGCTTTTTGCACTGAATGATCTGAGAGCACTGATTATAAGGACAATTCCCAATGAATCCTCCAAAACGTCAAGACAATACAGCAATACGAATCCGCCTTATATTCATCCTGATGCTATGCGTTTGTTGGTTGGTGCCGGAATTGAACACCTGATGATTGACACACCTTCTGTAGATAGGGAAGAGGATGGCGGAGCTTTGGAAGGGCATCACATTTTTTGGGATTATCCGGATAAACCCCGGACAAATTGCAGTATAACGGAATTGATTTTTGTGCCCGATTATATAGAGGATGGAATTTATTGGTTACAGTTGGGAATTGCTTCCTTTGATAATGATGCAGCACCAAGCAGACCTATTTTATTTGAGATTTTATAAAAGGAAAAAGTCTACAAATCTTTTATCTCTTAAACTAACATGGATTCAGATTATAAAAAATTGGAATCGCTGCTCTTGAGCGGAGATAAATCAAATATGGAAATTGCTTTAGCGCTTTCCGCTTCTCAGCAGATAAAAGAAATTGAAGATCTGTACAAAAATATGCAGGAGGTTCACCAATTCTGGCTGAATGTTCCGCTCGAGGGATATCCAAAAGAACTGCAGCAGATGATCCCATATTTCAAAAGAAACGGCATCAATTTTTTTAAAAATTACTCAGTAAGGATAATCCCTGAAAATCATGCTTTTTTGGCGGAATTTATTGAGTACTTTTATATTTGGTACACAAGTTTTCACAGTTTGCCTTTGGGACTCGGCATTTTTAAAAATATTAGGGAAATAACAGTTGCAGGCGGTCCCTTGACACATATTAGAGAAGAAGTTTGGAAATTGCCCGAACTTAAAAAAATTGAACTGACTATAGGTAAAAATTTTATTTGGAATAAAAGTTTGGTTTTTGCGGAAAAATTGGAAGAAATAAAACTGACTGGCACAGTATATCCGCCTTTACCGCAGTGTCTTCCCGAATTGGAAGGTTTAAAAACTTTTAGTTACAGATCACTTGGTAATCCAAAAGATGAAATGCCTTTACCGGAATATCTGTGGAAAATAGAACAACTGAATACTATGAGCCTTTTTGGCAAAACTATTCCTATGCCCAAAGGGGGAAATTTTGCAAATTTGAAGCATCTTAAGGAGTTGGAATTAAATTATATTAATTGGGATCATTTGCCTGAATCAATTAGCACGCTTTCCCATCTCGATAAATTGAGTATATTTAATTTTATTAAATTAAAAAGTTTGCCGAATTGGTTTGCAAACCTGAAACTAACAACGCTTTCATTGAGTAATTGTAAATTGAACAATGCTATTGAGCTAGTCTCAAAAATGCCAAATCTCAAAAGATTAATTGTGTCTGCCAATATTCAGAAAAAAAGTACTGAGGAAATTTGGAAAGCTGCTCTGCCCAATGTTGAACTAACATTTATACAATAAGAGATGTCGTCAAACGCTTCAAAATTTAAATCAAATATGGTTTTGAGGGGTTTATTTATGTAATAAAAAGAAAAGAAAAAATATGCGTATTGATATCATTTCTGCTGTTCCCCGCCTTATGGAGAGCCCTTTTTCACATTCTATCATGAAACGCGCACAGGAGCGCGGGCTGCTCGAGGTGGTATTGCATGATCTCAGAGATTTTTCAACGAGCAAACACAAGCAGATCGACGATTATCAGTTTGGAGGCGGTGCCGGTATGGTGATGATGATTGAACCGATTGACAAATGCATCAGCTGGTTGAAATCTCAAAGAGATTATGACGAGGTTATATACATGACACCAGATGGAAAGACATTGAATCAGGGCACCTGCAACAGACTGTCTATGGGCGGAAATCTGATTATCCTCTGCGGACATTACAAAGGCGTAGATGAGCGTGTACGCGAACATTTCATCACGATGGAAATGTCAGTGGGTGATTATGTACTCTCCGGCGGTGAATTGCCCGCCTGTATTTTGGTCGATGCCATCGGACGACTCATTCCGGGTGTACTGAACGATGAATCCTCCGCCCTGTTGGATTCTTTTCAGGATGGCATGCTATCAGCACCGGTATACACAAGGCCCGCTAACTATAATGGTTGGGCTATTCCTGAAGTCCTACTATCCGGCAATGAAAGACTGATCAATAAATGGCGTGACGAACAGGCTATGATTAGAACAGAAGAGAGAAGGCCAGATTTGTTGGAGTAAAAAAATCAACACAAAACTGCAACAAACAGTGCAATTGAAAAAATTGCAATAAAACTGAAAATCATAATGCCTAAGGTTCTTGAATAACCTTTTGGTGACAATTGATCATTTTTATCCATTTTGCAGATTAGCGGATAAAGCCTCCAAAAAAAGGTCAGTATTGACAATATCAAAGCCAGAACAGTGTAGATTTTTGTTGAATTATCTGCGGTTATGAGAATGACAATGAGCAATGCAATAAAAATCAATTTAGTGCCGGCAACCCAATTGATCAGATAGCTCACCAAAGCAAAAACTTCAGGGTCCTTCTTTGATTTCTCGTAGGCATTAAAGACGCCAATTCCATTTCCCAATTTAGTGCCGGGAATAAAATACAGCATTAAGAGATTCAATATCTCCAAGAATGCAAATAATACGATGACGGTACTCAATAAAATCATTTCCAATTAATTTGAAAATCACCTAAATCCAAATAAAATATTGCAGCATTTGTTTCATGTCAATTTATTTTTTTAATTGGTGAAAGCATCATTGTCACTTTTTGACCAATAACATTTATACAAATACCGGGCGTGTATTCATCTGCCTTATCACATTCTTTTTTGCATTCACATCCATGAAATTTATTGTCAAAAATTCTGAATTCGCAATTATTGCAGCAGTTTCCTTCACAAACCAAGCAAACTGTTTCTTTTTGAGATTCCTGAGTAGCTTTAAAAACACCTTTTGACAATTGACGCAACAGCAATGCCTTTTTTCTGCTGTTTTCATCTTTATCGATACAATGAAAAATCAGATAGACATTTTCTGGACTCAATGCCTGAACAAATATTTTCTCAACATCTACCAATTTGGCATCAGCCGTGAGTATAGATTCTTTAAGCAATGCTTCATTTACGGCTATTCTGTATTGAGCGCTTTGTTCATCAAATCGAACCAAAATCGCAGTATGCGGATCGAAAAGCAGGTTTTCCTCTGTTTTTTTCCTATTTTTCTGCGCGGAGATCGACGAGAAAGCACTCAGTATTAAAATAAGGATCAGTAATATTCTCATAAGCGTTTTATAGGGATTTTGGGCCAGTTTTCTACATACTTTTTCTCCCAAATCGTTAGTCAAGTTGTATTTTAAGTCATGATGTATCTTTGGAACAGACTGCCTGAAGCAAAACCTTATTAAGTGAAGTTTATATAATTAACTACCGGTCACTTTGTCTATTGTAAAGTCTATCCAACCTCCCGGTGGGTCAAACTCTCCACTGCCTAATATTTTATTATCTTTAAATTCATGAACTGATACTCCATCTATTGCAAGTTCATTATTACTCCAAAGGATTACACCAATCTTGTTTATACAATGAAGTCCTGTTGCATCAGCAATGTAAAAAAAATCATTGTCATAATAAAGGTGACCGAAGTAACCATTCATTTCAAGACTAAGGATGTTTTCATTTGAAATTATGTTGAATAAATAAAAATGTTTTTCGAGTCCAACAGCAAGTAAATTGTCAATT
>JBIKQC010000278.1:0-6722 GCA_044349855.1 Saprospira sp. | reverse complement strand
AAAAGGTGGCGCTGTACATAGTGGCTATGCAGCCGCAAAGGGCGATACAATGCTGATTCAGGATGCCGATCTGGAACTTAGTCCAAATGACATTCCGCTGCTTTTAAATGCCATGCACGATCTGAATATCATGCTGGTAAACGGTTCCCGATACCTTCCGGGACCTATACGTCCGGCTTTTGCTTACAGACGCTATTTTTTCAATAAGCTGTTCACCTGGTTTACTTCCATTTTACTCAATGTAAAATTGACGGATATGGCCTGCGGCTACAAGCTGATAAAAAAAGAGTTGCTCAACCAGATAAACCTTAAAGAGAAACGCTTCGGATTTGAATGCGAGCTGCTAATTAAAGCGTTGAGACTTCGTAAAACCGGCATAGCAGAAGTTCCGGTACATTACTACCCAAGAAATGAAGGCGAAGGGAAAAAACTGCGCAATAGCGATGGCTTGCGTATCTTTTGGTGTATCATTAAATATGGGTTATTGAGATATAAATAATTGAAGAATGCTATCATAATTTACTTTGTGCGAATTATTTATTGTAATATTTAACTTCTCCTTCCATTGCAGCATCAACATTCACTCCCAGCAACAATTCTTGATAATTTTTCGGATGTTTGGTTTTCAAAAAAACCGTCCAATACAATTCCTTAGTTGTTGCATTAAAATGTATAATTTTCACATTATACTGCCAGGTCTGAAACAGACTAAGCGCAAGGAGCAAAAACATAATAGGCATAACCGTGTATTTAGCAATTTTTGATCTAAAAACTAAGGTTATAAAGGCCGCCATTGCCAATGCAAGAATTGGATAGGAGTCAATCAGCGCCCGCTGACTGTAACCTCCGCCATACCACCAGCACCACCAACTGAAAACCACATAAATATTCAACATCATAAAAATTGGCACTACAAATCGTATGGCTTTTGCTTTTTTATCCAATAAAAAAAGGCCGATCAATCCAAAAGCAGCCAAAGGAGTATAAACCATCCAACCCTTTGTATAACTGAACATTGCATAATAAAATCGTGGTCGGTCAAAGAAAAAACGTTCCCCAATATAGGAATTAAACATCCAATGACCTGTTATATATTTCCAATAACAAAACTGCGGTATCCAAACTGAAATAGCCAAGAAGGGCAATAACAGCAGATGATAGCGCATTTTCCAAAAAAGCTGAATTTTTTCTTTCAGTGTCTCAAAATTATAAACATTGTAGAATATAAAAAAGAGTCCGATAATTGCGTTATTGGGACGTACCAGGGCGATAAATCCACTCAAAAGGGATATTAAAACTGTTCTTTTCCATGTCGGATTTTCATGCCAGAGTTGAGTAAGCCGCATGAAGATTGAAAAAAGCATAAAATTGTGAATATGCGACATTGCACCTTCGTTGTAGGTATAATGCAGTGCATTGGTTCCCAAAACAATGAATAGCATTGTCAAAGCTGTAACTGTCTCAGTAAAATAGCCCAGCATGACTTTTCTCAAGGCCAGAAGTCCGATAAAAAGGTTTATTGGGCCGCTGAGGGCGATCATTATCTGATAGGGTTGCGAAAATCCCCCTTCATTCATTCCGGAATGAATCAATGCCCAAAGATGAGCAATCAAAAAATAAGGTAAATAAATAATTGACATCCCCATTGTGGTCTTTATCAACCAATTGCCATTTTCTAAATGTGAGGGTGCGTAATATTTTAATATCATCCACTGCTGATCATCCAGAAAGGTCATTTTTAAATCCTGTTCCAGAAAAACTACCGGTAAATAAGCGTAATAGGACCAGATATCCCAGACTATGACATCACCTTTTGTCCAACGATGATCCCAAAAAAGAAAAAACAGACAAAAAACAAAAAGGAATAATATAGTTTTTTTCGACCAGGAAATGTCTTTAAGATTTAGCTCTTTCATTCGGAATCAAATTATTTATTATTCATACATTCAAAAAAATCAATAGAAAATAGTTTAAAAGCTATGAAATTAATAAATTTGTCACCTTTTTGTATTCTCAATTCATAAAATTATATGTTTGTAATTAAGTATTAGTCAACCTGAACACCTATCATATAATAATTGAACATAATCGAACTCAAACAGAATGAAAGTAGTATTAAAGGTATGCCAATAAAACTACTTTTAGAATACCAATAAAACCAATATAAAGCCAAAATGCCTATTGAAATTAATATTTTTAAATAATTCTGTATATGAAAAATATAATCGGGAGTCAGTAAAAACCAAACTAAATGAGTCATCAGAAAAAGGCCGAATAAAACAAATAAAGATTTTTGCTTTCTGAATAAAAAAATCATAAAAACCAGCATAAAAGGATTGGCCTGAATATATCTGTTAATCCCGTTTAAATATGTTGCATTATAATTTGTGGGCGTCCAATACCATTTGGGATTAAAAAACACAATACTGATAAAACTCATTACAATATAGATAATTGCAAGGAGTTCAATCTTAGTTGGCATTTCAATATTTTTATATCCTGCTAGCCAATAATACAAATATTTAAGCCCAATAATTGAAGCAATGATACCAACCCAGAAATTAATATAACTCAATCTCACAATCCAAATATCAGTATTTCGCCCCATTGGAAAAGTAGGAAGTTGAAAAGACCTATGCCATGCATTGGACTGAATCTCATAATAAGCAAAAAAAACTCCTGTTTGAATATATTGAATTATACCAATAACAATAACACCCAAAAATATCGGTAAAATAAACCATTTCAGCTGATAAACCCAAAGGTTTTTTTTCAAAAGTTCCTTTTTATTGGTACTCATAAGCATCATACCTACAAGTGCCGGAACAAGAAAAAGAAAACATGCCCTAGTGAGCGAAGCCCCAAATAAACCAATAAATATAAATTTTTTATCCTCGTTCACAATACCATATAAAAGCATCGTTCCAAATAAAAAAAATAATGCTTCAGAAAAAGGGGTAAACATGAAAAACATAAATGGCAAAGACATAAACAAACCTAACTCAATAAAATTAGGTTTTAATAATTTTGCCAAAAACACTAGACTGAAAATGTAGATAAAACCATTTAAAATACTTATCCCAAAGGGGCCCAAATTGCTTAATGCCCACAAGTAAGGAAAGAGCGGAAAGAAACCTGAAGTGCACTCTTTCCCTTGATAATAAGTATAGCCGCTTTTTTTAATGCCTTCATAAAATACAGCATCCCAATTCAACAGAGTTTTGTCAACAGGGATAGCATTTACAAAGCCAAACCAATACATCAAAGCATAGACTGATATGAATAATATTACATATCCTGTTACCCAGACTATATATTGTTTTAGTATTTGATTATCAGTCATTTTTAAATGCAATTTATATTCATTACTTACCCAATACCTTATCCAATTTACCTTTGATCGTTTCTTTTGGGTGAGCACCGACAGCACCGTCAGCAGGCTGACCATTTTTAAAAATGAGGATAGCAGGAATAGAATTTATCTGATATTTTGCTGCTGTGGCAGGACTTTTATCAACATCCAATTTTGCAATAAGGACATTCATCCCTGCATATTCAGAAGCAAATTCTTTGATATAAGGAGCGATTCTTTTGCAGGGTCCGCACCAGGGTGCCCAAAAATCGACAAGTACAATTTTGTCGGATTTTAATACCATTTGTTCAAAATTGGCATCACTGATATTAAGTGGCTCTCCGCTTGATTTTTTAACTGTTTCTGTCTTTTTTTCAACAGTATTGACAGCTTCTTTTTTAGGTTCTTCTTTTACATTTGCTGCAGTTGTAGGTTCTGTTTCTTTTTGGGTATCAGTCACCGTAGTTGTTTCTGCTGAAGTTGTTGCTTCTGTATTATTTTCACAGGAAGCAAGGAATAACATAAAGGCTAAAAATGAAATATATCTTAGCATTATAATAATTTTTAGAAGGTACAAAAATTCCTGTTTATAGTACCGGGACCATAAACAGGAAAGAAATTAGTTTTTGGGCTGCGATAAAGAGCAGGGTTAAGACAGATATTTGTCTAATTTAATTTTTAATGCGGCTTTGGTAGTAGAGCCAACGTGTTTGTCTACCACTTCACCATTTTTGATAAAAAGAAGAGTTGGTATGCTTCTGATGTTGTAAGTCATGGCAATTTCCTGATTTTGATCCACGTCTACTTTGCCAATTACAGCTTTGCCTTCATATTCTTTAGCCAATTCTTCAATAATTGGAGCTATAGCACGACAAGGTCCGCACCACTGTGCCCAAAAGTCGATTAATGTTAGCTGATCGGAATTCAATACTGTTTCCGTGAAGTTGCTGTCGGTGATTTCTTTAGCCATTGTAGTTGAGTATTAAAATAAATGATAATTATTAGTTAGGCAGTCAATACTAAAGGTACTACATTTCCCTAAAATTGTACTGACAACAACGAAATTAAACAGAAAGTTTGACTCTAAGAAAACATATAGGATAATTTTAACATTTTTTATATTTGCTGCTATGGTAAATTAGGCTTATTTTTACAATTTAACAATTCTATCCCACTTTTTAACAAGTTTTTTTGATTATGAGAATATTGTTTTTAAGTTTTATTATCTGTGTTCCGTTTTTAAGTTATTCTCAGAACAAACTGCAAAAGGCAGTAAATACCTTTGTGGGCGATCCCGAGATGCAGTTTGCATCTATTTCTTTTTGCGCTATTGACATGGAAAAGAATACGGTTCTTAGCGAGCACAATCCAGACCTATCACTGATTACAGCTTCCACAATGAAGGCTATTACAACTGGTACTGCTTTAGCCATTTTAGGTCAGGACTTTAAGTTTGAAACCTATTTGGAATACGATGGTACAATAAAAGATGGAGTTTTAAACGGTAACTTATATTTTACAGGCACTGGAGATCCATCCTTGGGTTCACCATTTATGGAAGAGGCTGATAAGCTGCCTGTCTTGTCCGGAGAATTCGCTCAGGCGCTAAAAAAGGCAGGTATAAAAAGCATAAAAGGCAATGTAATTGGCGATGGCAGCTATTTTGAGGCAGCTACAACCGTTCCCAGCTGGCAATGGATGGATATGGGCAATCATTTCGGCGCAGGAATCACCGGAATCAATCTGCATGACAATCTTTATTTTATAGGTTTGCAACAAACAAATGTATTAGGCGCTCAACCGCAAATAAAATACATCAGACCCGAACAGCATTTAAAATTTTCCAATGAACTGACAAGTGCAGGAAAAAACACCGGCGATAATGCCTATATATTTGCTGCTCCTTTCGGCTCTGAAGCTTGGATAAGAGGTACTATTCCTGTAGGCAGCGGCTCTTTCAGCATCATGGGTGCCGTTACCGATCCTGAATTCTTTTCTGCTGACTGGCTTTTTCATGCCCTTAAGTCACAAGGAATAACAATAAGCGGCAAACCTATATCTTACAGAACTTCAAAAAACAAACTGGAAAGAAAAAAAATACATACACATTACTCTCCCAGCCTATCCAAACTGATACTGCACACAAATGAAAACAGCAGAAACCTTTATTGTGAAGCCTATGTAAAAATGATTGGTAAAAAATTAAAAAAAGAGGGCAGCCAGGAATCAGGAATTGCAGCTATAAATGAGTTTTGGAGAACAAGAGGTATTGATACCCGTGGTTTTTTTATGGAAGATGGCAGCGGGTTATCTGCCAGAAATGGCGTCAGTGCTAAAATAATGGCCCAGATGCTTCGAAAAATGTTTATTGATAAAGCTTCTTTTCCTAATTATTACAACCTATTGGCAATCAGTGGAGAAACAGGCAATTTTAAATATTTCGGCAAAGGCACTATTCTGCAGAGCAATCTGCATGGAAAGGGCGGTACGATGAATAGGGTACGAAGTTATACAGGATATGTTACCACAAAAAGCAAGAAAAAAGTTGCTTTTTCCATCATTGTGAATAATTTTAACTGCTCAGGAACAACTATCAGACAAAGAGTAGAAAATCTGTTGATAACGATTGCAAATATGGAGGAATAAATCTTGATGTGCGGATGTGATGATTTGCGGATCTTGTCACAAGTGACTAGACAAGTTGTGCGGATTGACTTCTAAAAATCTAAAATCTGACTACTGAACCGAGGGTAACGAGCTCTATAAAATCTAAACAACCTGACTTCTGACGAACTAATAATCTGAGTTCTGATAATCTGTCTTCTAAAAATCTGAGTTCTAAAAATTACAAAAATTGAAAAAATATTTTGGTTATCTGTTTTTTAGAGTATTTATCGGGTTTTTTGATATTATCCCTTTCTGGATGATTTACAAAATGTCTGACGGACTCTATCTGCTGCTTTATTATGTAATCGGCTACCGCAAAAAAGTAGTCAGAGACAATCTGCGCCAAAGTTTTCCGGATTGGACGGAGGCTGAACTGCTCAAAACAGAGAAAAAGTTTTATCAGCACTTGGCAGATATTTTCATGGAGGGCATAAAAGCGGTAAATCTTTCAGATAAGGAGACTGTAAAACGCTATAAAGTACTTACTTTGGAAGCGCCAAATAAACCCTTCAGCGAAGGCCGTGCAAGTCTTTTTGTTGGCAGTCATTACAATAATTGGGAATATGGCGCATTGGGGTGCGGATTACAAGTAGATCCGCTTGTGATCGTTTTTTATAAGCCATTGAAAAATGAACTGATAAACGAGTATATCAGGCATTCGCGAGGACAGAAAGGCACTTTGATGGCACCGCTCAATGAAACT
>JBIKQC010000277.1:0-6737 GCA_044349855.1 Saprospira sp. | reverse complement strand
AATGTTGCAGCCGGCTTGCTGCGGCTGTAAAACCAAGGAGAGTATATAATGGGGTTTTGACCTGAATATTGTATGATATTCAGAGCGGATTTCAGGTTCCACAACCCAGCAATGATCGAAAAGTCCCGAATTAAAAAAATGTTGGGCCGGTTCATCACAATGTGATAGAATAAAAGCTCTCTGTCTGTCCAGGTCTTCTTTCAGGTTTGTTGAATTCAGGTCGAAAATCAATGGCCAGGTTTGGATGAAGTAGCCTAAAGCTGTTTGTGCCTCCGGTTCTGAATTGCGCATACTGAAAACCTCTCCCACACATATCTTGTGCTCCCCGCTTGCCAGGCCTAAAAATTGAACCCAGGACAGCATAATTTCCCGGTATCCCAATTCGGAAAGCTCCAGGTTTTCATAATAAAATCCGGAATGTCCCTGTACGGGAGGCGCAGTATAATTTTGTAACTGAAATGGAAGGTCCGCGTTTTTATTATGACTCAATTCAGAAATCTTGGGCATCCACTCTTTTGAGCTGAAATTTGATTCGGCCCGCAGTTTGGAAAAAGCATACTGAATAGAAATGCCGTCAAAAAGTAAGTGGTGATAGCTGCAAACCAAAAACTGAAGCCTGCTGCTTTGGAAAATAAAAATTCTAAAAAGGGGCGGATGCTGTATATCAAAAGCAATATTTTTTGATTCTAACCAATTTAATACCTTATTTTCCTCCCAGTTTTCAGCCTCAATAAATTCTATGGGAATTTCTGTCGACTTTAAACGGATACGAAGCGGACTGTCTGTTTTTTCATAAATAAATACATCTCTGAAGCGCGGCACAGATAATACCCACTTTTCTATGTCATCTTTTGTGATGCTTTGCTGATGAAGACGGATAATGGCTGTTTCTGTGTAGTGGGCATTGTTTTCCCTGTCCATTTCCAATACAATCAGACTCTGTTCCCCAAAATGAGTCTTGTACACAGACTCAATATCCTCTTTGGTATATTTTTTTTTAATCATTCAAAATGGATAAAATATCGTTAATGTCATAGTTAGTGTCATCGTTAGTGTCATCGTTAGTGTCATCGTTAATGTCATAGTTAGTGTCATCGTTGTCTGGCGCTAAACTTTCTGTTGTCTGAGTTGACTCCGCAGTTTTTGATTGCAGCAGAAATTGAATACAGGGGTTTTGAATGAAAGCTGCTACCGGCACAAAAATACCCCTCAGATTAATCTCATTGGCTAAAGATAGCAAATCGATGCTATTCCAGCCAAATGAAATTAAAGAGTTTTCAGGAGCCCCGAAAGGCTTATTTTTTGATAGAAGACAATTGTAAACTGTCTTTTCAAAAGTTGAATCATTTGGAACCCAGGAGCTGTTTACTTTTCTGCTTTGTTTGTACCATTCAAGCAGTTTTTTTCTGTCAGCTTTCCCATTCTGATTGACCGGCCAATGATCGCAATTATAGATATCATCCGGCAATTGATATTTGGTTAAAAACTTAGACAGAAATTCCAGGATATCCTTATTATTTGCCGGACCATCTACAAAAAGAACTGCCATTTGTTCTGCCTCAAAGCAGATACAGGCTTTGTTTACTATAAAATCTGAAGTTTTATGAGCTATAAATGCTGCAGGAATTCTCCGTCCGTTAACTTTGATAAAGTCGTCATTTTTTCGCCCCCCAACAATAAGCCCGTCTTCCGGAATAATCATTCCCAAATCTCCTGTTGCATAATATGAGCTTTGATTTAAGTCAGTATCGGAATATCCGACACAGGTCCCTTCAATGCAGATCTCACCCCAAGAACCCATAACTTTATTTTTGCCTTCCTGATTCCTTATGCTGATGATTTGACTGCCTACCGTGAAACCGGAAGGAAATCTTTCATCTGAATTGATTTTCAGCGCAGAAATGGCAGAGTCGATGCTGCATTCCGTAAGACCATAGCTGTTGTAAAATTTGATATGATCGAAAACAGGAGCCTGAATCAGGTTAAAAAATCCTTTTTGAATAGGTTCAGAGCCACAAATAATTACCCTGATTGGAGCCGTTTCACTTAAACAGGGTAAAAGGTAATGCAAAAACGAAGGTGTTGATTCCAAATGGCTTACCTTATGCAGACTTATTATTTCTGAAATTTTATTTGCATCAAGTCTTTCTGTCTCAGTAGCAAGTACCAAGGTTTCGCCGCTAATAACACTTCTAAGCAGGTCGCCGAAGAAAACGTCAAAACGCTGATCGGCCAGACAAAGATGTACACTGTCCTTTGTCTTGTATATTGACATCCAATCGGGTATCAATGTTTTTAAAGCATCAAATGGTATAAAGATTGTTTTATTGCCTCCTGCTGTTCCGCTTGTTTTGGCAACATAAGCAGTTTTACCCGATGCTGTACCTGTTTCTTTTTCAATATTGTGATAACTGACGGCATTTCCTGTTCTCCAGGCAGCCAATAATTCGATAATATTGTTAACATCTCTGTTAGGATTCAACCGCAAAATTCCATTTTGAATGTTGTTTAGGGGTTGATTTATTTTTTCTTTGAGTTCCCCAAAGCTTATGCTTTCATCTCCGCATATCAAAGCAATTTTCTCCGGATCTGAATGATTGAAATAATACCAAAAGTCTTTATTTTCTGTTGTTTTTGGATTAAGCAGCGACAAATGTGCTGTTGTTTTTTTATCAGTTACAGCAACAATTGCCGAGATAATTTTTCTCGTTAGAGTTCTTAGAAATATTTTCCAATAATAGGCGGATGCAATGTCAACTCTATAGTCCAGGTGAAATATCAATTGGTTGTCACCATATTCAAGAAGATGTATGCCGAGGATATTATCATCTGTTGAAGTAGGTTCAAAATTGAATTTTGAGACAAACTCATCAGGTCTGTGGCTGTAGGCCTCTTTCTGATAAGAAAAAAGAACATTGAATGCTCTTACAGCATTGAAGTCATTTAGGAATTCCAATAAAGGATAATTCTGATAACGGAACAGATTTAGTATTCTTTGCGACATTCCCACTGATCTGTCTTCTGATAAAGGCAGAAAATTTACCAGCGTTGGGAAAGAATTTTTTTGAAATTTGTTTTGTCTGTTTCTTAGTGCAATTCCCAATTTTAATGGAATTTCAAGATCTGCTTCGCAATTCTTTAATTCTATTTCAATGAATTCCAATAATAGGGCCATCAGAGAACTGCCTGTTTTTTCAGCATAGGCATTCAAATGTTGCTGAATCCTTGAATTGAATTTCAGGCTAATTCTTTTAACTTCGCCAATTCCCAAATCATTTGGTAATTGTTTGTCAGCGTAATTGATTAAACCACTGCTGAGTTTCAAATCCGGAAATAAATGCAGTGCCTCAAATTGTCCCTCCTGATATTGTCTGAATACAGCGTTCCAAAAAAGATTAAATGAATGAGCATCGCCAAGGCAATGGTGCAAATACACATGCAGTATCAAAAAATTATCAGCAGCTCTAAAAAGTTGGACAGACCACAATTTACCATCAATTGCGATTTCCGGAATATGTTCATATTCTTCTAAAGAACCGTTCCATTCCTCACTGAGAGACCAGCTTTTGTCTTCATTATCAATTTTTAAAAAGGTCCAGCTTGATTTTGTCAGAACATCGGACAGTGAACTGTATAGTTTTAAGTAATCAAGACCTTCCAAAACAGCACTGCCTTTAAGTGTGTTTGACTTTGAATTCCCGATATTTATTTCCCGATTGAAAAAAAGTAGCTGATATGGATTTAACTTGTGTTTATTCATGACTTTGGGGATTATTAAATCTAAAATTCAGCAAATTAAAATTCAAAATTTATTTCCAATTCATTCCAGACTGAAGGTATTTCATAATGCCCGGCAGCTTTTATTTTATGGAGCAATACTCTTTTTTTGCTGAAAATCTGCCACTTTAAAAAATCAAATTCACTGAACCCGTTTTCACAATAATAAACATCGAGATCTGCATTTGCGGTACCGCTTTGCTGATATAACTCAATGTACTGCTGATGATCTTTAAGGTAATTTACAATCCGCTCATAATCATTGTTATCAGTTGAAATCTGTGCGGCAATATCCAAAAGCTCCATTTTTAGTTCAATATTTTCAATTATTTTTCCGGGCTCGGGTTGAGCTGTTTTGTCCAGAATGATCAGTTTCTTTACCCTGATCTCATTTTCTTCCAACCATTTGGCCATTTCAAAAGCGACCAATGCACCCATTGAATAGCCAAGAATTGTTATTTCTCGAGGCAGTGCCCCCAAGCGGATTCTTTCTTTGATCAGTAATAATGCAATTTCTTCAATGCTGCTGCACTGATTTTGCCCGTAAGCCCCGGGATAACTGAAAGCAAAAGCAGTACAGGCTTCAGGTAATTTTAAAGAATTGAATATAAAACCCAGACCCATAATAGGAGGAACTAGCCATAGTTCCGGCCCGGAGTCCTGCTCTTTTATCTTCCAAATCAGATTTGGATCAGCAACAACTTTTAGAGATCTGTTAATAAATGAAAGTGTAGGCTGCCTGAAAAAATCGGCTGCTGAAATTTTAATCTGCATAGATTTCTCCAATTCCTTCAGTAAAAGCAGTGCTTTTATGCTGTTGCCGCCTGCTTCAAAAAAATGTGCAGCAGCTGAATTTTGCTGCCCCAAATATTTCCCCCAAATGTGCATTAGCTCTTGAGGATAATTTTCGGCGGTTTCTGCTGTCAAAATCGTATCTGTTTCCGGAATATATACCTTGCACTGTTTTCTCTGCTCCGAAAGTTCTAAAGCCAAAAGGAAGAAATTTTGATGAAGCTCCTTTATTTTTTGCTGATTGATTTGCTGATGATCAAATTCCCAACGAAAAATGAGTTGATCGTTAATCTGTTCTACATAGAGGCTTAAAGGCAGTCTCGGACGGGACATGACTGTTTTTTCTTCAATTTTATCATTGTTCTCGAGGATAAAAGGATGCTGAATAATCAGGCCCACCTGATGATATGCTTCGAGGATACTTGTGTCGGGGTAAATAATTGCCTGCTCTGATGCAGCAAAAAGCTGTGAAAGTGCCCACTTCTGTCTGGCAATACAGTCATCAGTACAGTCATCAGTACAGTCATCAGTACTGACTTCAGGATCGAATGCCGGGAAAGGGTAGGCCCGCATGTGCATACCTGCCTGTTCCTTTGTTCTATGGTCCACCACCAGTGAAATCCAATTTATTTTTATCTGCTGATGATGCAGCGCTTTGGAAAGCAGATTGGAAATAATGACTGTCTGTGTTGTCTGGTATTCAACAATAATCTGTTGAAGAATTTCTCTCTCTTTTGAAGTACATGGAATAACCAATGAAGGTTGAAGCTGATGCTGTGAACTGCTGAAATAGATGGCAGGTCTGCGTATTAAACTGAAATAGCTCTTCCAGTCAACCTTTTTTGAAGGAATTGTAAAGTCTGACTGAGCTTTGGCCTGTGGTTTATCCAGGTAAAAATTATTAAAAATTTCCCTTAAATAGCCATCCGATCCTCCGTCATATACCAAATGATGAGGATTGAAATACAAGTAAGTATGATTATTTGTATGTATAATTGCAGCTTCAAAAGCGGGGCCTTCGGTCAGCGCCAACTCTTTTAGAAATGCCTGTTTCGAAAATTCATCTATGTTGTCAATATGCCATTCCGGCAATTCATAATCATTTGAGTCCAATGGGATTTCAAAAACTTCTCCAACTGCATTTTCATGAAATTTAACAAAAAGAGAACTGCAGTACTGCAGCGATTTTTTAAATGCAATTTTTGTTTTTTCAATGCCGAATTCCTCAGGAATGGTAATAAAATGAGGTAAATTGTAGAGGGAAGAATTTCCTCTTTTTATTTCATACCAGATGGCTTCCTGTGCTTTGGTTATTACTTTTCGATCAGAAAGTAAGGGAGTATCGCTGTTTTGGTATTCAAGAGATTGAGACAGCTGTTTGAAATTTTCGGCGGAAAACAACTGAAATACGGCCATTTTTTTGTCAGAAACTTCATTCCATCTTCTGACATACTGCATCGCATCGAAACTGTTTTTGCCACTATGGAAAAAATGCTGATTTTCCTTTACCTCCTCCTCAAAACATTGTCTGTAAACTGCTAAAAGCTGAGCAAGTATTTCTTCATTGGAATTTATTTCAATGCTTTGTTCCGTATGCGATAATGCAATTTTCCGAAGGGTTTCCAAATCTGTTTTCCCATTCTGGTTCAGCGGCACCTTTTCTATTTCTATAAACAGTGAAGGCAGGAAATAGGAGGGATAGGATTGCAGTATCTCTTTTTTTATTTGAATTAATTTTCCCGCAGGCATATTTCCTGAGTAAAAAGCGGCTATTTCGGTAGAAAGTTCATGTGCTGTATCAACCGCATGCCAATTCAAATCGGGACAAATTTTTGATAAAATATTTTCAATTTCTTCCAATTCAACTCTCTGTCCTCTTATTTTAACCTGTTTGTCTGATCTGCCTTTGAAATGTAATATTCCCCATTCATCCTTTGTGCCCCTATCTGCAGTGTACCACACAAGTGCCTGCTTATTGGTCCAGTTATCCTGAATAAAATAACCGTAGCCAACCGCAGGACCGCTAATGCCAATAAAACCGCCCATGCCATCCTGTAAAGGGAAATGCCTGTCTGAAAAAATATGAATAGCACAATGACTCATTGCTTTACCTATCGGCACAGTCATTTCATCTGCATAATCCGGACGGTCATCAGTATCTATATCAA
>JBIKQC010000276.1:0-6741 GCA_044349855.1 Saprospira sp. | reverse complement strand
GTTAAATTATTTGAAAGCTTATAAATTAGAAGTTGGCTTACTTATAAACTTTGGCAGTAAGAGTTTAACCTTTAAAAGAATTGTGCTATAATCAAATATAATAATTGTCTGAATCAATGTCTAAGTCACAGATTCAAAGGATTAAATGATTTCACAGATTTTAAAGCCAAAGAATCAAAACATCTGTGTCATCTGCGTAATCAAAATAAATCCGTGAGTCAGACAACAAGTGCCAATATTTTAAACTCAATTTTGGAGTTGATATGATCAATAATTTACAATACACAGCCCTCTACAAAGACTGGCTGAATGAAATAAAGTCAAAGATTCGTACCGCTCGAATGAAAGTGGCATTAGCAGCGAATGCAGAACTCACCTTGTTTTATTTGGATTTAGGGAAAGAAATTTCGGAAAAGCTGACACAAACTACTTGGGGGAATAAAGTGCTTGAAATTTTGGCCAAAGACCTCAAAGAAGAATTTCCTGAATCGGCTGGATTTTCGCGCACAAATCTGTACAGTTGCTTAAAATTTTATTCATTTTACTTGACTGATTCAATTGTCCAACGCTCCGTTGAACAATTGAATCCTGAGGACATGAGTTTTGATTTGGAATTTGTCCAACGCTATGTCGGACAAATTCCCTGGAGACATAATATATTGATTGTGAGCAAAACACGATCCGTACAAGAAGCTTTGTTTTATATTGCTCAAACAGTAGAAAATGGCTGGAGTAGCGATGTATTGGCATTGCAAATAAAATCAGATTTGTACAAACGTGCCGGAAAGTCAATTAATAACTTCAAAGCAACCTTGCCCGATCCAACCTCAGAACTGATCGAACAAACCTTAAAAGATCCATATCATTTAGATTTCATTACCATAGCCCCAAAAGCAAAAGAACTTGATATTGAAAAACAATTGGTACAGCACATTTCTCATTTTTTGTTGGAATTGGGCAAAGGCTTTGCTTTTGTAGGCCGACAATACAGTTTGGTATTAGGCGAGAAAGAGTATTTTATTGATTTACTTTTCTACCATATTGTTTTGAAATGTTATGTGGTCATTGAGCTCAAAAACAAAGATTTTGAACCCGAGTTTGCAGGTAAACTCAATTTTTACCTCACCTTGGTTGATAAGACTTTGAAGAAAGAAGACGACAAACCTACAATTGGCATTTTACTTTGTAGAGGTAAAGATAACCTAGAGGTAGAATATGCTTTACAGGATATAAATAAGCCTATAGGGGTGAGTGAATTCCATTTGGAGAAAATGCTGCCACCCAATTTAATGAGCCAATTCCCTACAGTAGAGGAGTTTGAAGAAGAATTGCAACAGCTAATTAAACCAGAAAAATGACTGATATGAAGAATTGGGAGAAGAAAAAATTAGG
Source organism: Saprospira sp. (assembly GCA_044349855.1). Taxonomy (GTDB): domain Bacteria; phylum Bacteroidota; class Bacteroidia; order Chitinophagales; family Saprospiraceae; genus Saprospira. The sequence goes on along the minus strand of JBIKQC010000276.1, from coordinate 5,349 downwards.
TGAAGTTTGCGTTGTTGAGCGTGGAAGCTCACCAAGACCAATTGAAAAATATCAAACTGACAGCCCTGATGGTGTTAATTGGATTAAAATTGGTGATACAAAAGGGGTAGACAAATATATTTTTTCAACAAAAGAAAAAATTACAAAAGAAGGTGCTGAAAAATCGAGATATGTAAAAGAGGGAGATTTTATTCTTTCAAATTCTATGTCGTTTGGTAAGCCATACATTATGAAAACAGACGGCTATATTCATGATGGTTGGTTTGTGTTTAGATTGCCAAATTTTCTTGATAAAGATTATTTCTATTACTTACTCACTTCTCCAAATGTTCAAGAACAAATACAATCACTTGGGGCAGGTGCAATTGTAAAAAACATTAGTGGTGACCTTGTTAAGAAAGTTGATATTACTTATCCAAAATCCCTACCCGAGCAACAACGCATCGTAGCCATATTAGATGAAGCCTTTGCCGCTATAGCCAAGGCAAAAGCCAATGCTGAACAAAACCTCAAAAACGCTAAGGAACTTTTTGAAAGCTATTTGCAAGCGGTGTTTGAGAATAAAGGGCAGGATTGGGAAGAGAAAACCTTGGGGGAAGTTTGCAATGTCATTGGTGGTGGTACACCATCAAAAGCAAACGGTAAATTCTATGACGGCGATATTAATTGGGCAACTGTAAGAGATATGAAAGGTGAAATAATCAGTGATACTGAATATAAAATCACAAAAGATGCCGTAAAAAATAGTTCAACAAATATTATTCCCAAAGGAAATGTAATTATTGCGACAAGAGTTGGCTTGGGTAAAGTTTGTTTGATTGAATTTGACACTGCAATCAATCAAGATTTAAGAGGTATTGTGCCTTTAAATCTTAAAAAATTGTCAGTTGACTTTTTATACAGATGGTTCAAATCCATTTCACATAAAATCGTTGAAGAAGGTACTGGAGCAACAGTTCAAGGTGTAAAACTTCCTTTCATCAAATCCTTGAAAATCTCTCTACCGCCATTAATAGCCCAACAAGACATCGTTCAAAAACTCGATGCCTTATCCACCGAAACAAAAAAACTCGAAGCCATTTATCAGCAAAAAATAAATGATTTGGAGGAGTTGAAAAAATCAATTTTGCAAAAGGCGTTCGCAGGAGAATTGACTTCGGCAGGCTCAGTTAGCGACAGAAAAGGGTAATAGGTATGAAACGTTTTTACGAGTTATTGTAGCAGATGTAAAACTGCGACGCTGCGTCGCAGTTTTGCCTTGGTGTAGCGGAGTTATCTCAACATTGGTGTACCTTCCTAAATTTACTGATTATTTACCCGTTTTGCAGCCCCATCGGGGCGACATTTTTGTAGCCGCAGGCGATAAAGATGAATAAAGCTCCGTAGGAGCGGCATTTTAAATAAATTTGTACAATAAAATGGTTAAACAAAATGTCACCCCTACAGGGTTCTTTTTCTTCGCAGCTTACGCTGCTACAAAAATATCGCTCCTCTGGAGCTGTTCCAGAACAAATTTGTGTTTTGTTAAAACATTATATTAATGTAAATGATAAATAAATAAATAAAACATCCGAACGTCAAGCATTTCTTGTGTAATAGTTATGTAATTAAAGGCCAATCCTTATTTGATGGTTATTTGACGATGGCATATTTAAAACATATTATAACATTGATATTCAGTGTTTTCTTATTTGATGGTTATTTGATTTTAAGCAAAAACTACCATAAATGAACGAAGCAGAAACCAGAGCAGAGCTGATAGAGCTAACATTAAGCAACATCGGACATAAAATAAGCAACATAGCTTCCTAGTCATTATTTGCCTTATAATCAGTACAATAGACAAAATAATCAACATCAAACACAAAATAAGCAACATTAATGAACGAAGCAGAACTCATAGAATTGCTTAATGAATTGGTTAAGCAGCCTAACGAAAGTGAGTGGGTGTTCCCTTTTGGGCATAGGTTTTTATTTGATGGTTATTTGATAGCCAATGGAAATGCCCAACTTAAAGCATTGATAATGTGACTATTCTTATTTGATGGTTATTTGATTCTAAAACAAAAAATGAACGCAGCAGATACAAGAACAAAACTGATAGAAGCTTGTGGTTGGGCGTTGCGATGGCTTAAAATCTTATGTAATGGTTATGTAACCACTATCGCATCTTGGATATTTAAACAGTTGATTACCAATATTTTTTTATGTAATGGTCATTTGACAACTTAAAAAATCTTATGTGATGGTTATGTGATTAGTAGGCTTCTTTCAAGAACTAATGCACTGAAATTCAATGCTTTTTTATGTGATGGTTATGTAACTACGGGCAATTTCTTATTTAATGGTTATTTGATTTTAAAGCAAAAACGATAAACAATGAACGAGGACGAAACAAGAGCTGAACTGATAGACCCGAAGCTAAAAGCTTGCGGTTGGGGCGTTGTGGAAGACTCAAAAGTTTTCAGAAACCACCCAATTACTGCCGGTAAAATTCAAACTGGCGGTGGTCGCAGTAAAATACTTCGAGCAGATTATGTACTTTCTTACAAAGGCATTAAACTGGCAGTAATTGAAGCCAAAAGCGATGAGCTGGGTGTAGGTGAAGGTGTGGCACAGGCCAAGCAATATGCCGAGAAACTGAAATTAGAAACCACTTACAGCAGCAACGGAAAAGAGATTTACAGCATCTGTATGAAAACAGGTGCAGAAGGTTTGGTTGCTGATTACCTTAGTCCCGATGAACTTTAGAATAAAACTTTTCCTAAAAAGAACGAACCCGGCAGTGAGCTTGTCGAACTGTGGAGAGAAAAATTTGCTGCAGTTCCTTTTGAAGATAAAAGCGGTACTTGGCAATTGCGTTATTATCAGGAACTGGCAGTATTAAAAACCTTAGAATCCGTTGCGAATAAAAAAGAGCGTATTTTATTAACCCTTGCTACCGGGACGGGAAAAACAGCAATAGCCTTTCAAATTGCCTGGAAGTTATTTCAAACGCGCTGGAATTTATCGGCATCAAATTCAGATTACGTTTCGAGGAGACCGCGAATTTTATTTTTGGCCGATAGAAATATATTGGCCGATCAAGCCTATAATTCCTTCTCAGCATTTCCGGAAGATGCTCTGGTACGTATTAAACCAAATGAGATAAAGAAAAAAGGAACTGTGCCGACAAACGGCAGTATTTTCTTTACCATTTTTCAAACTTTTATGAGCGGTGGTTCGACAAGCTCACCTACCGCTAATAAAGATGTTATGATAGCTTTTCCAGAAATTGATATAACCAAAAGTGGTTATGGGTACATGTATATTATGCAATGTGGGGATGGGAGTTTTTATACGGGTAGTACCAAAAATCTGGCACTACGAATTGAAAAGCATAAAAGTGGAGAAGGGGCAAACTTTACAGCCAGCCATTTGCCTGTTAAGTTAGTATATTATGAAACTTATGACAGAATTGATAAGGCATTTGCAAGAGAGAAACAAATTCAAAAGTGGAGTAGAGCTAAGAAAATAGCTCTAATTCAAGGCGATATTGAGAACCTCAAACAACTTTCTAAAAGTAAATTAGAAAATAAGCCAAAGCTTGGGGAGCTTGTCGAACCAAATTTTGGGCAATATCCGCCCGATTATTTTGATTTTATAATTATTGATGAGTGCCACCGTGGCGGTGCACAGGATGAAAGCAACTGGAGAGGAATTTTAGAATATTTTTCTCCCGCAGTTCAACTGGGGCTAACTGCTACACCAAAGCGCAAAGACAATGTTGATACCTATAAATACTTTGGCGAACCAGTTTATATTTATTCGCTCAAAGAAGGTATTAACGATGGTTTTCTGACGCCATTTAAAGTAAAGCGGATCAAAACAACCTTGGATGATTATATATATACTTCCGACGATATGGCAATGGAAGGAGAACCGGAATATGGGAAAAAGTATGTGGAAAAAGATTTCAACAAAATTATTGAAATAAAGGCAAGAGAGGCAAAACGCGTTCAAATTTATATGAACGAGGCCAATCAGAAAGAAAAAGCCATTATTTTTTGCGCTACTCAAGAACATGCCGCTGCAGTTCGTGATTTAGTCAACCAATATAAAAAATCAACTGATCCAAATTATTGCGTTCGCGTTACTGCCAATGATGGAGAAATAGGCGAACAGTTTTTGCGTGAGTTTCAGGACAACGAAAAAACAATACCAACCATTTTAACTACTTCTCAAAAACTATCAACAGGGGTTGATGCAAGAAATATTCGCAATATTGTTTTAATGCGCCCGGTAAACTCAATGATAGAGTTTAAACAAATAGTGGGACGCGGTACACGTTTGTTTGACGGTAAAGAATTTTTTACCATTTATGATTATGTTGATGCATTTCATCATTTTGCCGATCCGGAATGGGATGGCGAACCGGAGGAACCGGTAGAAGGCGGCCCAGGCTTACCAAAACCGCCTTGCAGCCTTTGCGGTCAAAGACCTTGTGTTTGCGAAAAACCGCCAAAAGAACCTTGCGGAATTTGCGGTGAACTAAATTGCAATTGCAATAAGAAGCAAAAGATTAAAATAAAATTGCGCGATGGCAAAGAGCGTGAAATACAGTCCATGATTGCCACTTCGTTTTGGAGTGCAGAAGGCAAGCCTATTTCAGCCGAAGAGTTTTTGAATAATTTGTTTGGCGAATTGCCAAACCTGTTCACAAGTGAAGAAGAATTAAGAACCCTGTGGAGCAATCCATTAACAAGACGTACATTATTAGAAAAATTGGAAGAAGCTGGTTTCCCAAAAAGCGATTTGCTGATTGTTCAGCAATTGGTAAATATGGAAAAAAGTGACCTCTTTGATGTTTTGGAATATGTATTCAATGGCAATTATAAATCTATGACCAGGGAAGAACGGGTAGCTACATCGCAAGCCACCATCTTCGCTTTGCTTGACAGCAAGCAAAAGGAATTTATTGAGTTTGTATTGAGCAAATACATTGAGACTGGCGTAGAAGAACTTGATCAGGAGAAACTGCCTATTCTGCTGACAAATAAATATCAATCGTTAGAAGATGCCAAGGAAATTTTGGGAGACGTTGCTAATATCAGCCGACTGTTTATAGAGTTTCAACAGCATTTGTATAAAAGGAAATCAGCTTAATTAGGCACTTTGGGAAAGCAGTTGAAAGAGGGAGAATAAAGAATTTTATTACTTCGGTAATTTCACAAAATCAAACTGTGGCAAATCTGACTGCTCAAGATACTGATAGATAATTTTTTCTAAAAATGTCTCAGTAATAATATCCTGTTCCAAAAACATTTATATGTCAGGATATACTTTAAAAATTGACTCGTCAGATTCTTA
>JBIKQC010000275.1:0-6745 GCA_044349855.1 Saprospira sp. | reverse complement strand
ACGCATTATTTGCAATTCTGTTTTGTTAAATACGATATCAAGATAAGGTCTTTGAACGTAACCGATACCATGTTCACCTGAAATTGTACCTCCGAGGGATTTAACAAGCTGAAAAATTTCTCTGATACCAAAGCCCAGTTCATTATTCCAAGCGATATCTGACATGTTTCCTTTTAGGATATTGATATGTAGATTGCCATCGCCTGCATGTCCGTAACAAACTGATTCAAATTTATATTTTTTTCCAATTTCTTTCACGCCACTTAACAATTTTGGTAATTCAGCTCTTGGAACAACAGTATCTTCCTCCTTATAAACCGAGGTTTTTTTAACAGCATGTCCAACATTTCTACGCATTCGCCAAAGATCGTTTTTCTGATTTTCATTGTCAGCAAAAAGGACTTCAATACAATCATAATTTTCCAAAACGCTGTTAATTTTTTCACAATCAGCATAAAGGTTGTCAAGATAATTTCCGTCTACTTCTATAAGCAGATGTGCCTTTGTATCTGCTGTAATTTGAATATTAATGTCTCCCAGATAGGAAATAGCTTTATCAATAGCAGCCCTTTCCATAAACTCGAGGGCTGATGGAACAATACCTGCTCTGAAAATCGCAGAAACGGCTTTACATGCTGTTTCTGTACTTCGAAAAGCTGCCAGCATCAAAAGATTGTAAGCGGGATGTGGAATTAATCTTAATACGGCTTTGGTAACAATTCCGAGGGTGCCTTCACTGCCGACTATCAGTTGTGTGAGATTATATCCTGTAGAATTTTTTAAAGTATTGGCTCCTGTCCAAATGATTTCCCCATTAGGCAAAACAACTTCCAGATTGAGTACATAATCTTTTACAACGCCATATTTAACGGCTCTTGGGCCTCCGGAATTTGTATTGATATTTCCTCCTATATAACAAAAACTGCGGCTGGCCGGATCGGGCGGATAGTAAAGTCCTTTTTCTTTAACGGCATTTTGGAGTGTTTCGGTAATTACTCCGGGTTCAACTGTTGCTTGCAGATTTCGTTCATCAATTTCCAAAATTTTGTCAAAACGTTCCATTGAAATAACTACTCCTGATTTTACAGGTAATGCTCCACCGGCCAATCCGCTTCCGGCTCCTCTGGGTGTCACCGCGATATGCTCTTGGTTGCAATAGCGCAAGATCTGGCTTATCTGTTCTTTAGTATTTGGGACTAAAACCAATTCAGGAAGAAATAGTAAATCTTCCGTCTCGTCTTTCCCGTATGAAAAAATCTTATCTGCGGAAGTGTAAGAATATTGTTCTCCAACTATTTCAGTTAGGTTAGCAATTTGAGTTGCGCTGATTTTTTGAAATTCGTGGGTCATAATATTCTTAAAAGAATCACCAAAACTAGCCTTTATACAAAAATAAAAAAAAGTCCTCAAACGCTTTGGGTTGAGGACTTAAATATTTAATATTTGTATTCTATTTATTTATTACATCTGCAGAGAGGAAATAAAGCTCCATATCATTTTTTACGTTACCGTAAATTTCAATAGCTGAGCTGTAACCTTTTTTAATTTCTGCAAATTGACTGTCAAATTTAATTTTCACAAAACCTTTTTTTCCGGGTGCAATTGGTTTTCTAGTCCAATCTAGTGGGAGAGTACATGTGCATCCGCCCTGAACAAAATCGATTTTAAAATCTTCTTTACCTGTGTTAGTAAACTCAATCGATAGATCTCTGGTTTCTCCAAATTTCAAAGTACCGAAGTTATGATTTGGCTTGTCAAACTTGATAGTGGTTGAAGATCTTTTAGTATTTGTCAGATCAGTTTTACCTGGATCAGTTACTTTTTTTTTTCTGCCTCTACAATATTTAATTCATCGTTATTACCGGCATCGCCTACAGCACCTTCGCCTTTGATGATTTTAAATTCTACACGGCGGTTAAGTTGACGTCCATCAGGATAATCTTTACCTTCTGCAGTTTCATTTGGAGCAACAGGCTCATCTTCACCAAAACCTTTAGGGATCATGCGACCTTTTTCAACGCCTTTACCGATTAGATATTCCATTGCAGCATCAGCACGATTTTTGGAAAGAGTTGCATTGTAAGAATTTGGCCCATGAGCATCGGTATGACCACGAACTTCAACAACCATATCAGGATGATCTTTCAAAATGCTTGAAATCATGTTCAATGTATCGGCAGCGCCCTGACGGATATTAAATTTGTCATAGTCAAAGTGAACATTGATGAAAATTGGAGGAGGAGTCAGGTACAATTTCTGTACATTTTTCATGTCAGCTTTGGCAATGGTTTTGCTTTCGCCAACAAATCCCTGCAAACGTGCCTGAATACGAACATCGTTGGAACGGCCTATTTTGAACTCATGACGATTACTGCTGATAGTAGATTCTTTCAAAACCTCATTGTTGGCACCATAAACGATAACTGTTACGTTTCCTAAAGGCTCATTGGTTTTTTTGTTGAATGTTTCAACAATAAGACCTGTTTCTTTTAAAGTTGTTTTGTCTTCCCAAGCCATTGGGTTGTCAATAGAACCGAAGCGTTTTTCCAAAGCAGGACGACGTGCATCTACAAATGTCTTTGCACCGCTTTCCCAGCCTTCTTTTTTAGCAACTACTTCATATTCTTTGCCTTGTTCGAGCATGAAAGTGAATTTATTGCCGCTGTCATTTTTCTGTTCGTCAACAACTTTACCGGTAGATTTCTCGATCAGTTGAACAGTAGCACCATTTACAGGAGTATTGCCCTTTTCCTGATCCATAACATTGATAGTCAATTCTACATCACAACGCTCTGGCATGAGAACAGAGAAAATATCATCTGTAGAAGTCATTTTGCCCGGGATCATTGTAGATCCTGCACGATTAGATATAAAATAACCGTAGCAGTCATCTTTTCCTTCACGGTTTATAATAAAGCCAAATTCATCAAGACTGGTATTGAAACCGACACCCATATTTTCAACTTTAGCCCAAGCATTTGATTTAGGATCGTGTTTTGATGTAAACATATCAAAGCCACCTAAGCCCGGATGCCCTGTTGATGCGAAATAAAGATTATTGTCACGGCTGTCAAAGAAAGGATGAGAATCGTCCCCAACAGAATTTACAGCTTCCATATTCAATGGTTGACGTGTAGTTCCATCAGCGTTAATTTCTGCGTACCAAATATCAAAACCGCCTTTGCCGCCTGGCATGTTAGATGAAAAGAAAAGAACTTCTTTTCCGCCAATTACACCGACTGCAGGGTTTTTGCAGGTATAAGAATCATTATTGAAATCAAGCAATTTTGGTTCACCAACAACATTACCGTTGTAAGAAGAATAGTAAAGCTTACTGTTTTCCAACATGTTTCCGACCAGTCTTGCACGAGCATAGTAGAACTTGGTCATGTCAGCGTTGAAAGTTGGATTTACGCTATGGAAACCATCTTTATTAAGGATTGCAGTATTGAAATCTGTTGCTTTTTTCCACTCTTTTTTGTCACTGTCATAATCTGCAATATAGATTCTTACAAATTTTGAAGCAGGATCAGCGTTTTCAACAAAGATTATAGAATCACTGCGCAAAGAAGAGAAAATCATCTTGGTACGGCCTATTGGGTAGGCACTGTTTTCCATTAGAGCGGAGTTAATTTCCTTGCCGGCGTTATTGATTTTTAATTCTTCTTTAGATTTAGTCCCAAGCTGTTTAGCCAATTTAGCGCCATCGATTTCAACTTGTGCCAATTTTTTCATTCTGTCGGCGTCATTTCCGGCAAATTCATTTTTAAACTGTTCGAAAGCGGGAATACATTCATCATATTTTGCATTAAGCTTAAGAGAATAAGCATAATACCAACGTGATAATTTAAATATTCCTTCTTTGTCGGCATTCAATACCTTTAAAAACCAAGCTTCGGCATCAGGATAATCTCGAAGCATAAAATAAGTGTAAGCTACATCATAGATGGCTTTTGCATCATTGGGTTTGCGGTCATAAACTTTCATGTACAAATCAAGGGCATTCCAAGTATCGTTTTTGCCCAAGTTGTCACTTGCCAATGTTTCCAATTTTTCTGTAGGTTGTCCAACAGGTGGTTGAGCCCAGTTGTGAGACATGGCCAACATGAAAGCTACTGCTATAAAAAGACAATTTTTCATTGCTGTTACTATGTTATTGAGATTTGAGAATTCAGATAATTTCAGATCTGCTCTTTTTACGGTATTCTATAAAAAACCAATTAGAAGCGAGGGTTATAAAGAATTTCTTTTATGACAATTTCTTTATAAATTTTGGCGATGTATGAAAGCCCAAATTCAAAACCCATAGCACGAGGATTTGTGCCATTGTAATTGTTATTTCCGCTCAAGCTCAGTGACGAGAGGTTAAAATCATAAGCTCCGCCGATGATAAGACCTTTCAGTTCAAAGCCAATGCGTCCGAATGCTGCATCACCTACACGATATCCACCGCCAAATAGCAGGTTGATGTCTTTAGTACTGTTAAAGTGATAAGCAAAAACAGCCTGAGCATTCAACTCAAATATTTTGGTCATTAATTGCATGAACATCATAGGACGCACACTGAAGTTATTACCCAATGAGAAATTAGTTTTTACACTGCCTATAACATTCATAGGGAGTTTATAGTCGGATGTAGTTCCCAAATCAAGTGTTGGTCTGGTAAAGTGATTTGCAGAACCCGCAACTTCAATACCCCAACCAGTACCACGGTGAGCAACCATTAGACCTGCAGAAAAATCTGGAGCTGTAGCGTTGAACTCTCCTCTGAACGAGGTGTTGTCAAGATCCGGATTTCCTTCGAGCTCTTCTCCCCAAGTGTAATCGTGATCTTTAGATCTATTTTGATAGATCCCACCCTTTACACCAAAAGAAAGACGAGTTCTTCCGCGTTGTCCCAAGCCAAGGTGATACGCCAATGATAATTCAGCTCTCATTGTTGATAAATAGCCTACTTTATCATTGTAGAAGTTAAGGCCAGCGCCAAGCCAGCTCTTCATTTCTGAACCATTTTTAGGTGGTATTCCCAATGCCACATCCGCATAAGCAGACGGAGTTTTAAAACCTCCAAATTTTGGATCGAGGTTATCAACATTCATGCCAAGGCCTTGCCATTGACTTCTATAAATTCCACCTATGCGGAAAGTTCCGGAATAATAGCCGGTGTAAACGGGGTTGAGATTAATGGGTGCCATGTCAAACATCGTAAAGTGGATGTCCTGTGCACTGGCTGCGCCAGTGATTCCCATTAAAAACGCGAGCAGTAAACCCTTTAAGATTCTCATTGTTTGCTTTAGTTTTTTGGTAAAAAATCTCTAATAAATCTTTATTTTTAAGTTATTAAGCTTGATAGAAATCAATGAAGATCAACAATTATATCAGCTTTTTTATTTTAGTACTAGGTAAATATAAGGATGTTTCCAATAATTCACTATAAATTAACATTATTTTTAAAGATTAACAAAATAAATATTGATTGAAGTGCAACTATTGACAAATAAAGAAAATATTAGTAATTTGTATTGAATTGCTAATATTGGGTAATATTTTTAGACCAACTAAAATAAGCTTAGAAATGTTTTTCAAAAGTTTAGTTATAGTTTTGTTTAAAAATAAACTCAAAAGCGAAATTAAGATTTAAAATTTTAATTTTCTACAAAATTATTTTTTTATTTTAACAGTATTTTATCTATGTACAAATTTCTTTTTCTAATTTTCTTTTCAATTCAACTTATTTCATGTGATATAGAGAATTCCTATAGGGAATCTGACGGAATAAATAAAATTATAAAAACGCCTAATAAAAATATAAAGCTGTTCCCGGTTGAATCAGGCATTGCTGATGCAGAATATAAAGATTTAGAATTGGGCCCCTTTGGTTATGAAAATGAAGAACTAAAATTCATTATGAACGGTGCAACTCCCGGCACTAAAACACCTGGTTCAGAAAATAGGAAAAGCCAAATTTCAGGAAAGGGTTTATACTTGCATGTTGTTTTAAACGACACTACACATATATTATATAGCCATAGATTAATTCCTTATCAACTTCCAGATGGTGTATATAAAATGGTAGCATTTGTTGCAAGGTCCTATCATGAAAGTGTTAAAAGTCCCAAATCTTATTACGCTCGGGAATTTCAAGTAAAATCCGGCCGGATAAACAAAAGTGGACCATTGAATCAGGCAGTTTTAGTCTATGCTGTTCCTTCTGGTATTTATACTGATGAGGAAACAGAAAATGTGATGCTCGATTTCTATTTGCACAATACAACCATAGAACCCGGGGCTAATAAAGTTAGGGTACTGATTGACAATAAAACCGAATTTATTATTGATAAATGGCAGGCTTATTATATCAGCGGACTGGGATTGGGAGAGCATATATTGGAACTGGAGCTTCAAAATTCAAAGGGTCAACGTATTTACGGCCCGGTCCGTCAGCAATTCCTGTTGCAGAAAAGCAAGAAATAGTGATTTATCAATCATATATGATTAAACCCAGATCCGTCGTTAGAAATTCTATTCGCTTCGCGGAGCCTTCGGGTTCCAAACCTAAATGGCTTTGAAACTAAACACTTACTCGTTTTTGGGGGTTTAAAATAGGTGTAACTATTTATAGAGCTCGCTGTGCTCGGTTCTGCACCCCCAAAAACTCCGTGAGCATTTATTTTCGCTTCGCGGAGCGTTGGTTCTGTGCCCTTTAGGCTTTCATCACGAACTCTAATGACGGATCTGGGTTTAA
>JBIKQC010000274.1:0-6748 GCA_044349855.1 Saprospira sp. | reverse complement strand
CTCCGGTTTTGTCTTATTGTCTGTATCCCACTGCTACTGCATAGTTTTCTGTTTTCCACTTTTAGCTTTTTAACTTATAACATCATGTCTGTAAAACAACCTATCAAAAAAGTAACTACTCATGTGTTACATGCAATGAAGCAACGTGGAGAGAAAATTTCCATGTTGACAGCTTATGACTATTCCATGGCACGTATTTTAGATGCAGCTGGAATCGATATTTTATTGGTAGGCGATTCAGCCTCTAATGTAATGGCGGGTCATGAAACAACACTACCTATTACACTGGATCAGATGATTTATCATGCGCAATCGGTTGTTCGCGCTGTAGAGCGTTCCTTTGTGGTAGTCGATTTGCCTTTCGGTTCATATCAGGGCAATTCTAAAATGGCTTTAGAATCTACTATACGAATAATGAAAGAGACAGGCGGTCATGCTGTTAAAATGGAAGGCGGTAAAGAAATTACCGATTCCATCGTACGCGTACTATCTGCCGGTGTACCTGTTATGGGACATTTGGGCTTAACCCCTCAATCAATTTATAAATTTGGCACCTACTCGGTTCGTGCAAAAGAGGATGTCGAGGCTCAAAAGCTGTTGGAGGATGCCAAGCATTTGGAAGAATTGGGTTGTTTTGCCATCGTTTTGGAAAAAATTCCTGCACAATTGGCCAAAAAGGTCACGGAAAGTGTTTCAATTCCTGTTATCGGAATCGGTGCAGGGCCTAATGTTGATGGTCAGGTACTCGTTTCTCACGACATGTTGGGCATTACCAAAGATTTTCATCCCCGTTTCCTGCGCCGCTATCTGAATCTTTACGATCTCATCAAAGATGCTACCGAGCGTTATATTGCCGATGTTAAATCAGCTGATTTTCCTAATGATCAGGAACAATATTAGAAATATATAAGTGGGCAAAGATGAAAGCACGATAAATGTCGCTTTCATCTTTTTGCTTTTAACTTTTAGCATTAAATATGTCCGAAGAATTAAACGAAATAACAGAAACCACTGATATTCCTGTAAAGGTTGTTAAAAAAAGCAGGGTATTTAAAGTTGTACTGACTGTTGTTGCTATTTTGGCAATTGCAGGCGCAGGTATTGCCTATTATTTCTACGACGCGATTTATGGCAGTAAACTGAATGAACTTACTGAAGATTTGCTGCTGCAGATTCCAAGTAAAACTGATCTGAACGGTATTACAGCGCTTTTGGAACAAAAAGGACTGATCAAAGACAAAACAGGATTTTTATGGGTGGCTTCACTCATGAAATATAAAGGTAAATCGGGACAATACCGCATCCCCCAAAATACCAAAAGTCATTATGCACTTGTTGCGTTTTTGCGACGGGAACAGGTTCCTGTAAAACTAACTTTTAATAATTTTAGATTGAGGGATCAATTAGCCGCTCATGTCAGTAAATACATAGAGGCTGACTCTCTTTCAATCATCTCTGCGATGAATTCTACAGATCTGCTCGACAAATACGGTTTTACAGCAGAAAATGCCATGGCTATGTATATTCCAAACAGTTATCAGATTCATTGGGATACTGATGCTGAAGAATTTGTAGCCCGTATGTATGCAGAGTATAAGAAATTTTGGAATAAGGAAAGATTGGAATTGGCAAAAAAACAAAATCTGTCCCCAATAGAAGTGTACATAATGGCTTCCATAGTAGATGCTGAAACAACTTATGATCCTGAAAAACCAAGGGTTGCAGGTGTTTATCTCAATCGTCTCCGTACAGATGGCTGGAAATTGGAAGCCGACCCAACAGTTGTTTTTGCAGGCGGAGATTTTACTGTACGTCGTGTAACGAATGATTTACTGGAGATCAATTCGCCTTACAATACTTATATGTATCCCGGTTTACCTCCCGGCCCAATTCGAATGGCCTCTGTTTCAGCTTTGGAAGCAGTCCTGAAAGCCGAGGAACATGATTACTGGTTCTTTTGTGCTAAACCGCCTGTTGAAGGGCAGCCGGCACAACATGCCTTTGCCAAAACCGGTGCTCAGCATGGTGCCAATGCAAGAGCATACAGACAATGGCTGAACAGTCAGAAAATTTATAAATAAGGTTGGTAATTGGTACCTAGTACCTCTAGTACTTGGATTTGTTCCTTTGTAACAGACAACCAACAACAGACAACCAACAACAGACAACAAACAACAAACATTATTATATGTCACGAACAAAATACCTCGGTTTCCCACTTCCTAAGGAATTGGAAGAAAAAATTAATACCTTACTTGATAATATGCGCAATGCAGAAGATAAGACCCGCTATGCCAATGATCTTTATAGTGTTGTACAGGATTTGTCCAATGTTGGTTTGGATTATTTTTTCATAAAGCCGCTCAAAGAAGTTAAAATCGGAATGCTAAAAATGAAAAGTATCGAGATGGCCCTGAGTGTAGGAAAATCAGGTATTCTTTCTGTGACCAAAGGCATTCTCAAAGCTTTGAGCAGCGAGCAGCTGGAAGTTGTCGTCAGACTTTTTGAAGAGTCGCTGACAGTTCATCCTAAAGAGGATCTGTAAAATAATTCACATCCGTCAGTATCAGGCAGATCTTTGATCTTTTATCTTAGTACTTTTATCTTTTCGGCCAATGAAAAATATTGTCGTTATCGGTGGCGGGGCAGCCGGATTTTTTGCTGCCATTCGTGCTGCAGAACGTGACCCCTCTCATAAAGTCATTATTTTGGAACGGGGTAGGGAAGTATTGCAAAAAGTAAAAATATCAGGCGGCGGCAGATGCAATGTTACCCATGCCTGCTGGGTTCCAAAGGAATTGGTAAAATTTTACCCCAGAGGCAATAAAGCACTTTTGGGCCCTTTTCATAAATTCGCCTGTGGCGATACCTTAGACTGGTTTGAAAAAAGAGGCGTTAAACTTAAAATTGAAGAGGACGGACGCATTTTTCCCGAAAGCGACAGCTCTCAAAGTATTCTCGATTGTCTGTTAAACGCTGTCAAAAAAGCTGGAGTAAAAGTCCTGACCCAACAACGGGTTGACAGTATCAGTCTCCGACCCAATGGAGGTTTTGAAATCAAAGCCGCAGAAGTTTTTCAGGCCGATGCGCTTATCATTGCTGCAGGCAGCAGCCCTGCAGTTTGGGCACTACTGGAAAAAATGGGCCACAATATAATAGAGCCGGTACCTTCGCTCTTTACCTTCAATATAAAAGATCCACGCATTACAGAATTGGCCGGACTTTCCGTTTCAGATGCCATGGTAGATGTAATTGGTCAAAAGTCATTACAGTCAAACGGGCCTCTCCTTATTACGCATTGGGGCCTAAGCGGTCCAGGCATTCTTAGGCTATCGGCTTGGGGCGCCAGATGGATGCATGATCAGGATTATAATTTCAAAATAAGAATCAATTGGGTTTCAAGAAACCCTGAATATATAAAAGAAGAACTGCAGGATATTAAAACAGATTGGGCTAAAAAACAGGTCAGGGCTAATCCCACTTTTGATATCCCCTCAAGACTCTGGCATAAACTGGTAGAGGCAGCCGGCATTGGACCCACTGATATTTGGGCCAATCTGACAAAGGTACAAATGAACGGACTCTGGCAGCAGCTCTGCCTGTCGGAATGGCAGGTAAACGGCAAAAGCACCTTTAAAGAAGAATTTGTTACCGCCGGGGGCATAGATCTGGATGAAATAAATTTTACCCGATTTGAATCTAAAATTGTTCCCAATCTCTTTATGGCCGGAGAAATATTAGATATTGATGCAGTTACGGGCGGATTCAATTTCCAGGCAGCCTGGACCGGCGGATGGATTATTGGAGAATCGATTTAGATTTTAATTTTAGGGATAAAAAATCAGTTTTTCAGTTTCTGCAATTGGCTGTATTTTATAAATTCTCACTATATTGAGCACAAAATTGAACAGCCACCATAAACAGCGAACTTATGCATTATCACAGTCTGGGACAAATACCCCATAAACGCCATACACAGTTCAGAAAACCCGATGGCAGCCTTTATGCCGAGGAACTTTTTTCAACCGAAGGATTCTCCGATGTTTATTCGCTCCTTTATCACCTAAATCCTCCTACCATGATTCGTCAGGTAGCTGAACCTTTTTCTGTAGCGCCTAAGATGATTACTGACAATCAGTTGAAACCCCGTTGCCTAAAAGGGTTTCAGATAGCACCTGAGGATGATTATCTGAAAAGCAGAAAACCGGTTTTGGTAAATCACGACTGTAAAATAATTTTGGCGGCTCCCAGAAAGTCGATGACTGATTACTTTTTCAAAAATGCCGATTCTGACGAAATGATTTTCATTCACGAAGGAAGTGGTGTGTTGAAAACCATGTATGGAAATATCAAATTCGGTTACGGCGATTACCTTGTAGTTCCTAGAGGTACCACCTATCAGCTGCATTTCGATACGGAGCAAAATCGCCTGCTGATTCTCGAATCCTACGCGCCCATACGTACGCCCAAGCGCTACCGCAATGCACACGGGCAATTGCTCGAGCATTCGCCCTATTGCGAGCGCGATATCCGCAAACCCGAGCATTTAGAAACGCATAACGAACAGGGAAATTTTCTGTTTTATATTAAGAAGCAGGATATTATGTATCCATACACCTACCTCAATCATCCATTCGATGTAATAGGCTGGGATGGTTACTGTTATCCCTTTGCCTTCTCCATTCACGATTTTGAGCCGATTACCGGTCGTA
Organism: Saprospira sp.; assembly: GCA_044349855.1. GTDB lineage: Bacteria > Bacteroidota > Bacteroidia > Chitinophagales > Saprospiraceae > Saprospira. The sequence goes on along the minus strand of JBIKQC010000274.1, from coordinate 2,036 downwards.
TTCACATGCCGCCGCCCATACATCAGACCTTTGAAACTTCGGCTTTGGTGGTATGTTCATTTGTGCCGCGTTTGTACGATTATCATCCGCTTTCTATTCCTGCGCCATATCACCACAGCAACATCGATAGCGACGAGGTTTTATACTATGTCGATGGTGAATTTATGAGTCGCGCCCATGTCGAAAAAGGTATGATTACGCAACATCCTGCAGGTATTCCGCACGGACCGCAGCCCGGTACGGTTGAAAAATCAATCGGAGCCAAAGAAACACCAGAACTTGCCGTAATGATCGATACTTTCCGTCCACTCTTCATGACGGAGCACACTTCAGCGATTGAAATGCCAGATTATTATCTGAGTTGGCTACCAAAGTAGATTGTCAGATAGTAGAAGGCAGAGATTGTCAGCCAAATATTATAATAAAAGCGGAGGAGTTTTCTTCCGCTTTTTTGTGGTGTGTTGCCCTTGATTAAAACCCAGGTATCCGTCGCTAATAAAATCTGAGCTTAAAAGCATCAGATTTTTGCGAAAGTTTTCTGGCCCCATAGGGGTCATCTGTTCTTAGCCGAAAGGCGAAGATGTGAATAAGTCCCGTAGGTATGACCTCTTCTATTTCTAGTATTTGAAATAAAAATCATTTATATGGCAATTTATGCAGGTCAGCACTATGTGGCTCAAATCCTGTTGCCGCCTGCGGCTAATAACAGGCCGCTCCGCTGGAGCTGAATCACAATTTTATAAAAGATAAAAAAGATAATTAAAGACAGAATATAAGTTCTTGATCCTTCACTTCAGGTTTATCATTATAAATTCTCGATTTCCTCTTTACTTAATCCCGTAGCCTCAATAATTTGTTCAACATTCAAGCCCATTCGCTTTAAATTTTTTGCAATCTCAATTTTCCCTTCGATTTTCCCTTTTAGTTCACCATCCTCATAAGCCGTATCTACCACGTTTTTGATATCACGGTAGTATTTGAGGCTATTTTCATAAATTTCTCGCTCTTCTCGGCTGTATTTGGCGATTTCAGCGGCAGCGAATAATTTGTTGAATATTTTTTCCTGTAGCGCAAGAGGTCTATCCTGTAATTTTGCCAAATATTTTAATACATAAAGCCATTTTTCGATTTTGCTTTCCAGCTGTTCTGCACTTTTGTCAAACTTTGGCAACTCGATGTAGATGAAAGTGAGTTTATCATAAAAAACTTTGTTATGCTGATTTTTGAGTACAACTTTGTGGATGTAGCTTTTATCTTCTCTATCTTCTTCAAAAACAAAATCGAGAATGCCAATAGTATAAACGGCAGCCAGTTTGAAATCCCAATTACTTCCTTTTACAGCTTGTTGCTGAATCGGAAAAGTAGCATAAAACACAGATCTGTCCTTGAAATAATTTTGCTTTGCTTTTTGAATTTCTACGATAAATTTTTCCCCTTTTTCGTTTTCACAATAAAGGTCAAAAATTGCTTTTCTATCTTGCTCCAGGATCGGTAAATGCTCATTTTGCTGATAAGTCAATTCTTTGATTTTATGCGGTTCGGGAAGCAGTTCATTCAAAAAATCGACCAGTAACTCTTTATTGACTTCTTCGCCAAAGAGCTTTTTAAAACCAAAATCAGTTAGGGGGTTGATATACTTTTCGGGGAGTTCCATAGTTGTTTTTTTAGATGTCTCACAAAGTTAGCGTTTTTGAAGATGAGATGCAAGTCTGATTTAAAAATATTTGCTTTGTCTGGCCTGCTCATTATTGAATATCATTCCATGCTTGAGCATAGTAAAAAACATTCAATTTAGTTCACCACTATATGGCTCAAATCCTGTTGCCGCCTGCGGCTAATAACAGGCCGCTCCGTTGGAGCTGAAAGCGGCCCCGGGTTAAACCCCAGGTATCCGTCGGTAATAAAATCTGAGCTTAAAAACATCAGATTTTTGCGAAAGTTTTCTGGCCCCATAGGGGTCATCTGTTCTTAGCCGAAAGGCGAAGATGTGAATAAGTCCCGTAGGGATGACCTCTTCTATTTCTAGTATTTGAAAT
>JBIKQC010000271.1:0-6759 GCA_044349855.1 Saprospira sp. | reverse complement strand
TGACGAGATAGGTTCACTTTGCGGTCCTTTCATTATTCATACCAAAAAGTTCCGCGAGAACTTATTTTCACTTCAAGGAAGCCCTAAAGTGTGAATAATATAAGGGCCGTCCTGACTTTTTGGACGGCCCCTTAATGTTAAAATCCTTCTTTCAGACTCACAGTCCTGTTGAAAACCAATTTAGCTTCCGTACTGTCACTGTCCAAACAAAAATATCCGATGCGCATAAACTGATAGCGGTCATCGGCAGTTGCAGTTTTCAGGAATGGTTCTGCATATCCGGTTGTTACCTGCAAAGAATTTGGGTTCAGGTCATTAAGATAATCTGAATTCGCGCCGGGCTCCGGATTGGAGAACAATCTTTCATACAGACGCAGTTCCACCGGCACTGCTTGAGCTGCAGACACCCAGTGTAGGGTACCTTTTACTTTCAGTCCGCTTGTATCTTCCCCGCTGCGGCTGTTTTCGATATAACTGCAGTGAATTTCAGTCACTTTGCCTTCGGCATCTGTAACATGATGATCGCAACGGATGATGTAAGCGCCTTTCAGGCGTACCATCTGACCCGGAGCGAGACGGAAATATTTCTTGGGCGGATCGATCATAAAGTCATCCTGCTCAATGTAAATCTCAGAACTGAAAGGGACATCGTGTGAACCGCTGCCTTCCATTTCCTGATTATTTTCCACATGCATCATTTCCACCTTTCCTTCAGGAAAATTAGTAATAATGACTTTTATCGGATCGAGTACACACATGGCACGGGTAGCCACTTTGTTGAGGTCTTCACGCACACAGAAATCAAGCAGAGAAATTTCAATCTGCTGTTCGCGTTTGGACACACCCGCTTTCTCAATAAAATTGCGTATAGATGCAGGCGTATATCCGCGACGGCGCATGGCAGTGATGGTCGGCATGCGTGGATCATCCCAGCCTTTTACATGGCCTTTCTCAACCAGTTCTTTCAGTTTTCGTTTAGAAGTGATGGTATAATTGACGTTCAAGCGTGAAAACTCAATCTGTTGTGGTGCATAAATACCCAATTTTTGGATACACCAATCATAAAGTGCTCTGTGCGGTTCGAATTCGAGTGTACAGAGCGAATGTGTGATACCTTCGATAGAATCGGATTGACCATGTGCCCAATCATACATCGGATAAATATTCCATTTGTCGCCGGTACGGTGGTGCGCCATTTTCTTAATACGGTAAAGCAGCGGGTCGCGCAGTAGCCAGTTATCAGCATTCATGTCGATTTTGGCACGCAGTACACAAGTACCTTCTTCGTATTCACCAATACGCATTTTCTCAAAATCTGAAAGGTTTTCAGCTACGCTGCGGTTGCGGTACTGACTTTCTTTTCCGGCTTTTTTCTCCGTATCCATTACTTCTGCCGAAGAAAAATCGACATAGGCATCGCCCTGATTGATGAGCTGAACTGCATAATCATATAAGGTTTGGAAATAATTGGAAGCATAGAGTTCCTCTCCCTCCCAATTAAAGCCAAGCCAGCGCACATCGCGTTTGATACCTTCAACAAATTCTGTCTCTTCGGTATCCGGATTTGTATCATCGAAGCGCAGATTGGTTTTGCCGCCAAATTTTTGGGCAATACCAAAGCTTACACAGATAGCCTTTGCATGGCCTATGTGCAGGTATCCGTTGGGTTCCGGAGGAAAGCGGGTATGAACGCGCCCTTCAAATTTTCCGGTTTTATTGTGCTCAATGATGATCTGTTCAATGAAATTGAGCGTTTCTTTCTTTTCTTCGTTTAAATTATTGTCTGACATATATGTTTGTATTTAGTAATAGGTATTTGGTAGCTTGTATTTGGTATTTGGTACTTGGTACTTGGTACTTGGTACTTGGTATCTATATTGGTAAAAGGAAGGGAGCCAAGTATAAGGTAACTGATTCAAAATTCAATATTGGTAACTTAAAATAGGAAAGGACAATTCATAATTAATAATTAAATAGCTCACTCCGTTCGGTTCATAATTATTTCTCCCCTTCCAACTGTTTCACTGCATATTCTCCCACAGCTTCCAAAAAATTCATCACGTCTAGCAATGATTCATCCGGAATTTCTTCCATAGGAACATGTCCAACCTGCGGATAAATTTTCAGTTTGGAATTGCGAAGCATGGAATGAAAACGGTAGGCATTATGCACCGGAATCCACATATCTTCGCGACCCCAAAGAATCAATGTTTCATTCGCAATATGTCTAAGCGCAGGCGTATTGTCGGTATAAGGTGTATTTACCAATTTTAAAAAAGCATCGGGATTACCGTCTCTGATAAACAGTTCGTAATAACGCGTCACCAGCTGTTCTGTCACCTTGCTCTGATCGAAATAAACCTGTCGCAGGAACTGCTCCAAAATTTGTCGGCGGACTACATATTTTATTACACGGCCAAACATTGGGGTACGGGCCAATTTGAAAGGAAGCGGAATATTTTCCTCCTCTAAAAATCCGGCAGCATCCATCAAAACAAGCTTTCCAACCTTTTGCGGATAACGGTAGGCGAATTCCCAAGCCAGCCAACCACCCAATGAATTGCCCACAATGTGGCATTTATCTACTTTTATGATATTCAGAAAAGCTTTGAGTACCCTAATATGGTTTTCCATCGTGTAATCGCCTGCATCATTGGGACCTGTAAGTCCAAATCCCATAAGATCAAGCCGGATAACTCTATAGTGTTTTTTCAGATGTTTGTTCCACTCATTGAAAGTATGCAGCGACGAAAAAGCCCCATGCAGCAAAAGCAAAGGTTCACCTTCTCCCTCTTCCCGATAGTGCAGCATCATGTTGTCGACCACCAAAAATCGCGAAGCATCTGTTGTATATTTGAATAATAAATCTTTAAGCAGCACGGCCCGGTTTTTTTATTGATTTAAAAATCAATGACAAATAGAGTGACAAATAGAATGACAAATAGAATGACAACAGCTATTCCGGGAAAATTTTGGGAATTGTGTTTGCCGTTGTCAGACAAAAGTTACTATTTTGTAGTCAGAACAAACAAAAGAATTCTGACATTGTTACACTGTACTGACTGTCAGTTAAATACAAATATTTGCCAAAAACAGCAGTGAATTAACAAACGATGATACAAAAAACTTTCTGAACTGAAAAAACAATTGTCCGCTTTGATTTGACTTCTTTCCAAAACTTTTAATTTCACAGTTTCTCAATTCTCCGAATATCATGAACAAATCAATCAAAATAGTCTCCTACAATGTCAACGGCATACGCGCTGCCATGAAGAAAGGCTGGACAGAATGGGTGCTTTCCAATAATTTCGATATTGTGGGCATTCAGGAGGCAAAAGCCTTTCAGGAACAAGTGGAACTGCAGCCGCTTATAGATGCAGGTTACCATATTTACTGGCATCATGCACAAAAAGCAGGATACAGCGGAGTAGCTGTTTTCAGCAAATTGAAGGCAGATAAAGTAGTGGAAGGCATGGGGAACAAAACCTTCGATGATGAAGGGCGCATTCTTCGTCTCGATTTTGGCGATTGGACGCTGCTCAACTGTTATTTTCCCTCTGGAACTTCCGGGGACATACGCCAAACTGTAAAATATGAATTTTTGGATGCTTTCCTTGCCTGGATTCAGGAATTGAGAAAAGAAAGGCCAAATATTATTGTTCAGGGCGATTTGAATATTGCACACAATGAAGTGGATATACATGACCCCAAGGGCAACAAAAAAAGCTCGGGATTTTTACCAGAAGAGCGTGCATGGATGACAAAATGGCTGAGCGAAGCTGAATTTGTGGACAGTTTCCGATTCGTGAACCCTGAGTTGCAAAAATACAGTTGGTGGAGTATGCGTTCTGCAACGGCAAGGTCTGCAAACAAGGGTTGGCGTATCGACTATCAGATAGTTACAGCACCCGCTAAAGACAGAATCCTGGCAGCAAATCTCTTAAATGATGCTGTACATTCAGATCATTGCCCCTGTGTAATGGAATGGAAAATTTAAGACTTTGAACTTTATTAAATTATTGCCCGAACTTAATTTTTTATCTTTAAAACAGATTTAAAAAGTGCGAAACAAACATATTTAAACGAGGAATTTTTGATGAAAAACAAAGAAAAAGGCTTTGCAATAGCCTTAGCCTGGCCCGAAATGTATTGTAAACAGACCGCTGCATGGTATGACAGTCTGACTCATCTTTTGGGTATCAGTAAAAATCATTATTATAGAGTAGGACATGCTGCACTGGTTCTGGTCGATTCCAAAGGCAATTGTAATTATTTCGACTTTGGCCGCTATCATGCACCTTATCAGTGGGGCAGAGTACGGAGCGCCGAGGCAGACCACGATCTGATCATCAAAACAAAAGCGCTAATTTCGGAAGAGGGGACACAAATTCTCAACTTTCGAGAAATTTTGGAAGAATTGCAGAATAATCCTGCCTGTCATGGGGAGGGAAAACTGCATGCATCTTTCTGTAGTATCGATTATAGCGCTGCCGCTGCCAAAGCCCGTGAAATGCACGAAAGACATATTTGGCCTTATGGTCCATTTATATGGAATGGTACCAATTGTTCCCGCTTTGTCAATACAGTTATCAGAGCCGGAAAACCTGATCTGAAAAAGTGGCTCTACCTGCGTTTCCTCAAGCCGATTACACCAACAACCCTCAATAATGTCCACGCATTAAATAAAAAAGAAGTACTGCCGCATATGTTGGCCAAAGCGCCCTTCTATCCGGCACAAAAGCCTCCTCGGGAACGTTTGTACGGCATTATTCCAATGCCTGAAAAACCGGAACATCTTCAGGACAGCATTCTGCTTTGGCTTAGCGGAGAAGGAGCTGGTTCTTGGTTTCAGCCCGAATTTAAAGAAAATACCGTTTTGCTTAGGCGTTTTACGGCTACAGGTGAGTTGGAAGGGGAAACTGAACTTAAATTATTAGAGGGTGAAATGCCAAAATCAGATCAGGAAATTAAAATTACCTATCCTTCAGCCTTACATCTATTAAATCTGGAGATAAACGGTAAAAAAGTTAAATATGGAAAGTAATCTTCGCAAAAATACAAAATATAACTTTTTATAGATGCAAACTTGTAAAATTAGTTAATAGTTATGCCTAGTAGTGAAATGATAATAGAATCGAGGGATTTGCGAGGGATTTAATGAAATTTAATTCTACGTTTGTAAAACTCACATTATCAGTTTCAGAAAACAATGTGTGCTTAAAAATATTAATAATTTTGCTCGACTGCTTTAATAAATTGTAAACAAATAATAACAACTATTTAATTCACATATGGTTTAGCACAAATAGCGTTCAGTTTTTTATTTCAATATTCTAAGAAACAATTTTCATTATTTGTCACAACTGCTTACATTTGCATTAATTCGAATTATCTAAATTGCTTGTCAACCCAAATTTTAAAATTTTATGCAAAAATTTATTTTACAAATACTTAAATGCTCATTATTTCTGTTTTTAAGCCAACTTAATGCTCAAAACGTAGGTATCGGCACATCCACCCCAAACAGTTCTTCGAAACTGGACATTAGCTCCACAAACACGGGCTTATTGATACCACGAATCAGTTTGACATCCACCACGTCTAACCTACCTGTTACAGCACCTGCGACTTCTTTGTTGGTATATAATAGTGCCACAGTTGCCGACGTAACCCCAGGATATTACTATTGGAACGGTGTCATATGGGTGCGATTCCTCAATACACAAAGCAATGACTGGACAATATTGGGAAATGCCAATACCGTAGATGGCACCAATTTTATTGGTACTACCGATAACATACCTTTCAACATTCGAGTCAATAACCAAAAAGCTGGACGAATAGAAGGGCCAGTTAATGGCAATACTTTTTTGGGGTATCAAGCTGGCAATGTGAATACAGGTATCACCAATACAGGTATAGGTAATACTGCTTTAGCTGCCAATACTACTGGGCAAAATAATACTGCTGTTGGTAATGTTTCTTTGCAAGGAAATACTACGGGCATACGCAATACCGCTATTGGTGCTAGTGCGATGCAGGCTGCCAATACAGGCTGGGATAACACCGCCACAGGCTCTACTGCTTTAGCTGCAAATACTACTGGCAGTGCCAATACCGCTGCTGGCTCTGGTGCATTATTGACCAATACTACGGGCTCATCAAATATAGCTATGGGCTATCGTGCTTTGAATTTGAATACTACGGCTAGTGGAAATATTGCTATCGGTTCTGATGCCATGAACAGAACAACAATTGGAGCAGAGAATACCGCAGTAGGATACCGTGCCTTGGAAAACAACGTATCTAGCAATACGAATACCAGTATAGGAAGTTTTTCCTTGTTTAATAATACAGGAGCCAATAATACTGCCCTAGGAAATAGAGCTGGTTTTGTAAATACTACGGGTGCTAACAATACTTATCTTGGAGTTAATGCTGGTTCTAATGCAGGTTTTACAGGGCTTACCAATGCTACGGCTATTGGTGCCAATGCCATTGTCAATCAATCCAATGCCATTGTTTTGGGTAGTGGGGCTAATGTCGGAGTTGGCACTTCTACGCCTAATGCTTCTGCGTTGTTGGAACTAACTGCCACCAACAGAGGGGTATTAATACCTCGCATTGCCTTGACAACAACAACATCAAATCTACCTGTTACAGCACCTGCGACTTCTTTGTTGGTATATAATAGTGCCACAGTTGCCGACGTAACCCCAGGATATTACTATTGGAACGGTGTCGTATGGGTGCGATTCC